>NZ_JBDNLG010000090.1:0-12588 GCF_047718355.1 Ethanoligenens sp. | reverse complement strand
AAAAAAATGTCGATTCTTTTTCTATTCCAGGCATGATGCATTTGCTATACTATTTACGCCATGTTCATAAAGGCGGCGCTTTTTGACAGAATTGCTATAAAAATATAACATCCGCCGTTTTATTTCAAAAAAACTGTTAAAAGGGGAATCTGTATGAAAGCAGCAAGATGGTACAGCCCGAAAGACATCCGTGTGGAGGAAGTCGAAGAGCCTAACGTCAAAAATGACGGCGTCAAAGTAAAAGTGAAATGGTGCGGCATCTGCGGCAGCGACCTGCACGAATATCTGGCTGGCCCGATCTTTATCCCGGTCGGCAAACCGCACCCGCTTACAGGCGATGTTGCACCGGTCATTCTTGGGCATGAATTTTCGGGCGAAGTAGTCGAAATCGGCAAAGACGTGACCAATGTCAAAGTAGGCGACCGTGTAGTTGTGGAGCCGATGAATGTTTGCGGCAAATGCCCGGCTTGCCTGGAAGGGAAATATAACCTTTGCTCCAGCTTGGGCTTTCACGGACTTGCGGGCGGCGGCGGCGGTTTCTCTGAATACACCACATTCACCTCACGGTTTGTACATAAAATCCCCGACTCTCTTAGCTATGAAAAAGCCGCCCTCATCGAACCGATGTCGGTTGCACTGCACTCGCTGCGTGTAGGCCATTTTGAAGTGGGACAAACGGCAGTGGTAGCGGGTGCGGGACCCATCGGGCTCGGCACCATCGAATGCCTGAAAGCGGCAGGAGCCAAACAGGTCGTCGTCGTACAGCGCAAATCCGTCCGGCAGGAATACGCTCTGCGTGCAGGTGCGGATGTGCTGCTCGACCCAAACGTCGTGGACGTGGCGGCCGAACTGCGTAAACTTACGGGCGGGGCCGGTGCGGATATCGCATTTGAGACCACCGGTTCCGAGCAATGCTACAATCTTTTGCTTGATGGTCTCCGTTTTGCCGGCACTATGGTCGTCACCAGTATCTGGGAAGGCGCCATCCAGTATAACCCGAACAGTGTTGTACTGACCGAGAAAAATATTGTCGGCAGCATCTGTTACTGCAACGACTTCCCCGCCACCATTGCCATGATGGCAGACGGCAGGATCAAAGCCGACGGGTTCATCACCAAACGGATCGCGTTGGACGATATCGTCACAGAAGGTTTCGAAACCCTGACCGGACCCGAGAAAAAGGCACAGGTCAAGATCATCGTCACACCGGACGCTTCCCTGCTCTAACAAGTCTGCTCATTCAAGTCTGTTCATTGTTATAGCGATAAAAATCTTCCGGTCCTGCCAAGCAAACGGTAGGTCCGGAAGATTTTTTGAACCAGCACATTTAAATAGGTTCAGTTCTGATAAACGCGCACAATCTTAATCGAGAAAAAGTCACAGACAAGCAGGTTGCTGGTACCAAATTCCCGCAGGGTGATATAATTTGCGCCCACGTTGACCAACGTACCGGTGCGGTCGGTGAGCGTATCCGTTCCAAACAGGAACTGCACTGTTACATTCCGTCCAATGTAGGCGCGCAGATAGCTGTTCAAAAACTGTGTGCTGTCCATCACAGTGGAACCGGCAGGCATCAAGCTGGGCGACGGCATGGTGGACATTCCCTGCATGGGGATAACGCCGCCCTGGCTGATTCCCGCGTTGTAGCCCGCAAGTCCTGGCGTCATACCCGTAGCGGCTGTACCCGTCTGGTACGCACCGGAACCGGAACTGGCGGCAACATTGGACGTACCTGCCTGTGTATCGCAGGCACAATGCTGCTGCCCCGTACCTGTACCCATATAATCATTCATTAGTCGCTCTCCCTTTCCTTGCGGTGCGGGCACGGCGAATGTCATACCCGCGTGATCCATTTACGTGTTCGCATACAGTGCTGTGGGCGTATAGAAGCAGTGGTCGCCGATATGTACATAAAGCAGGCCGGTGCCGTTATATGGAAAATTGGTGGGGCAATTGGGGTTGAACGGATTGAAATACCACAGGCAGTTGCCCACCGCGCCCAGCGTGCCGCCTCCTATAGCCCAATCGGCAATGCTGTAATGCACTGCTGTGGGACGCATGTTATACACGTTCTGCGGGTTGTATTGCCCGGACACAGTCTCCTGAAAACAGGTAAACTGCCCGGGCTGCGTCATCACATTGCGCAAGCTGCCCTGGTTGACACGCATATACTCGCCGTAGGCGGCATTTACACGATTCATGATGACGCTGGCCACGGCCCGCATTCCATTATCGCCTTCACCGCCCGCCTCACATTGGATCATCCGCGCAAACAACTCTCTCGTTGTCAGCGGCATGTCAATCCCTCCTTGTCTTGAAAACACGGTCCACAAGCAGTATATGCATTGTCCTTCACACTTGTGCCGTACCTCCCCACCCATCAAGGATGAGCTTTTTTTACCGTATCCGATAAACGAACGTAGTATTTTTACACAAATTGCACATGGATATTTGTAGGGAATCATGCCATAATAGACGTACGCCCAATTTGTTATAGAAGGTGAGAATGACTATGGGAAACAATGGCGATATTGCATGGATTCTGGTTTCTTCCGCACTGGTGCTGATCATGACCCCGGGTCTGGCCTTTTTTTACGGGGGTATGGTAAAGCGCAAAAACGTATTGAACACGATGTCGTCCTCTGCTTTGTGTATGGGGGTAGCGTCTATCCTGTGGGTACTCATCGGATTTTCGCTGTCTTTCAGCGGAGATATCGGCGGCATTCTGGGCAATTTGCATTGGTTTGGCATGCAGGGACTGGAGGCCGGCAAAGCCGCTTCTGTTTTCGCCCCCACCACTGTCTGTTTTGCTATCTTTCAAATGATGTTTGCCATCATCACTCCCGCCCTCATCACCGGCGCAATTGTCGAGCGGATGCGGTTTTCCGCACTGTTCATTTTTGTTGTGGTCTGGTCGATCATTGTCTATTATCCACTGGCACACATGGTCTGGGGCGGTGGGTTTTTACAAAGACTGGGCGCCATCGATTTTGCGGGCGGCAACGTGGTACATATCAGTTCCGGTGTCAGTGCACTGACAGCAGCTCTGGTACTCGGCAAGCGTAAAAATCACGGGCGGGCAACTTACCACCCGCACAACATTCCATTCGTCTTTCTCGGCGCCATGCTGTTATGGTTCGGTTGGTTCGGCTTCAATGCGGGCAGTGCGGGGGCAGCCAATTCGTTGGCAGTCCATGCATTCATTACCACAAACACCGCCTGTGCAGCCGCCATGCTCTCTTGGATGCTGATCGAAAAAATCAAAAACAAAAAGCCCACACTGGTGGGCATCTCCACTGGCGCGGTCATTGGTCTGGTGGCCATCACGCCGGGCGCAGGTTTTGTACCCATTTGGGCATCCATTGTCATCGGTGCTTTGGTCAGCCCCATCTGCTATTTCTTCGTAACCGTAGTCAAGCCCAAATTTGGGTATGACGATTCTCTCGACGCATTTGGCTGCCACGGCATCGGCGGTATCTGGGGCGGCATTGCCACTGGTTTATTTGCACTCAAGGGATTCAACCCAGACCCTAAACTGGACGCGGTGCAATGGAACGGTCTGTTTTTTGGTCAATGGCAGCTTTTTGTGCGGCAGCTTGCAGCCATCGGCATCACGATCGTGGTTGCGGTGGTAGGAACGCTGATTGCGCTTGGCATTGCCAAACTGTGCGTCAAGAAACTCCGGGTCACATCTCGCGACGAGGACGTGGGGCTGGATGCGTCAGAGCACGGCGAATCTGCTTACCCGTCGTTCAATGGCATGGACTAACGCGACTGGAGAGGAAACGCCATGAAAAAAATTGAAGCATTTATCCGGCCGGAAAAGCTGGAGGATATCAAAGATATTTTGAAAACGCTCGATCTAAATGGACTAAGCGTCACGCAGGTCATGGGCTGCGGTAACCAAAAAGGCTGGAAAGAATTTTTTCGCGGTGCGGAAGTAGATGTGAATTTCCTGCCAAAAATCAAAATAGAGATTGTCGTACAGAATGAGCAGGTTGAAACCGTAATTGATAAGATTACAACAGCCGCCCGCACCGGCGATGTCGGCGATGGGAAAATTTTTGTTTTCGACATTGCGGAAGCCGTGCGCATCCGCACCGGCGAGCGTGGCGCGGATGCCATCCGTCAATCCAAAAAATAAGCTGATCCCGCCCGCGGCGGCAGAGCATCACAAAAAGGGCGGTTCTCTTTCATTGAGAGCCGCCCTTTTTTGTTTGCAATATTCAGATTGTTTCCAGCCGGCTGGAATAAAGGTTGGCATACGCACCGTTTTTTTGCAGCAGGCTGTCGTGCGTGCCGGTCTCCACGATGTCGCCGTCCTCCATCACCAGAATGAGGTCTGCGCCTTGCACGGTGGATAGGCGGTGTGCAATGACAAAACTGGTACGCCCTTTGGTTAAAGCCTCCATGGCACGCTGCACCCGGAGCTCGGTGCGGGTATCGATGGAGCTGGTGGCTTCGTCGAGGATAAACATCGGCGGGTCAGCCAGCATCACACGCGCAATGGTGAGCAGCTGCTTCTGTCCCTGCGACAGGTCCTCCCCCATATCGGAAATATGCGTCTGATAGCCATCCGGCAGACGTACAATGAAATCATGCGCGCCCGCCTCTTTTGCCGCCGCAACCACTTCTTCATCGGTGGCTTCCGGCTTGGAGTAAGCGATATTCTCCCAGATGGTTCCAGAAAATAGCCATGTATCCTGCAAAACCATGCCAAAGCAGCGACGCAGGTCATCCCGCGCAAATGTACGGATATCGGTTCCGCCGAGTTTGACAGCGCCATCGTCCACATCATAAAACCGCATGAGCAGGTTGACCAGTGTGGTCTTGCCCGCACCTGTTCGCCCGACAATCGCGACGCTGCGCCCGTAAGGAATGGTCAAATCCAAATCTTTAATCAGGGGGCGCTCTGGGTTATAGGCAAAACGCACATGCGAAAAGACCACTTCGCTCCTGGCGTTCGGTTTGGGTGCATCCGGTGCATCCGGCGTTTCGTCTTGCAGTTCCAGCACGTGGAAAATACGCCGTGCACCCGCAGTTGCTGTCTGGATATAGTTCATAATGTTTGTAATATCTGAAAACGGTTTGGCAAACATGGTGGAAAAGATCAGAAAACTGGAGATGCCACCGATACTTAGATGCCCTGAAATAGCCAAAATACTGGCTGCCACGCCTACGACCGTATAGGCAATATTGTTGACCACGCGCGTACCGGGATTGGTCAGCGAGGCGTAAAACTGTGCTTTAATGCCCACACCGTAGAGTTGCTGATTCATGTCGGAGAACTGCTTTAAAGCAGGTTCTTCCAGACGAAACGCTTTCATTTCGCGCCGCCCCTCAATGATCTCTTCGGCGTAACCGTTCATCTTGCCGACGATATTGGCCTGATCGCGGAAATACTTCTGTGAGTTACGGCCGATGAACCGTGCCAACCATACTGAGAGCGGTGCAAAAGCAACAACTACGACAGTCATAGGGGCATTAAGCGCCAGCATGAAAAATACCGCGCCCACAATGGTGACAACACCGCTTAGGGCCAGTGCCAAGCCTTGCAGCAACCCATCCGAAATTGCATCCACATCGTTGACAAATCTGCTGACCGTGTCGCCATGTGCATTCCGGTCAAAGAAAGAAAGCGGCAGCATGGCCAGCTTGCGAAACAGATCCCTGCGCAGACGCTGCGCGGTGAAGTAGGAAATGCGGTTGGTGACCGCGCCAAGCAGCCACTGAAACAATACGGAGACACCGTAAACCGCCATCAGAACAGCAATCAGCGAAAACAGCTTATGGAAATTGCGGTCACCACGAAACATATCGTCAATGCCCAATCCAATAATTGCAGGCGCGGCAAGCATTCCCAGTGAACTGATAATGGCAAACACAGCTGAAAGACCCAGCAGTCCTTTGCCGCCTCCAAGCATTCCAAGCGTTTTGAGCAGAATATGTTCTTTTTCTTTTTGTCTTTTTTGCATCATTTTCACCCCTCACGCCTGCGTGGCAAGAATATCCCTATAGGCGGGGCATTCCTTTTGCAGCGATTCATGCGTACCGAATCCCGCCACCCGACCGTTATCCAGCACCAATATCCTGTCGGCATCCTGAATGGAGGCGGCACGCTGAGACACCAGAATGGTTGTACGCCCCGCACGTGCCCGGCGCAGCGCGCCGCGCATCCTTGCGTCAGTGCTGTAATCGAGCGCACTGGAAGCATCGTCGAGGATAAGAATATCCGCGTCGGCCAGTACCGCGCGCGCCACACCGATGCGCTGGCGCTGTCCGCCGGAAAAGTTCGTACCGCCGCGCTCCACCCGCGCCGTATAACCGCCCGGCAGTTTTTCGATAAATTCTGCCGCCTGTGCGATTTGCGCCGCTTCTTTCACCTGCTCATCCGTCGCATCCTGCCGCCCCACACGGATATTATCCGCGATGGTTCCGGTGAGCAGCACGGTTTTCTGTGGAGCAATACAGACACTCCTGCGCAAGTCCATATCCGGCAGCTGCCGAATGGGAACGCCACCCAGCCGAATTTCTCCCTTGGTCACGTCATAGAACCGGGCAATCAAGCTGACAAACGTACTCTTGCCGGAACCGGTGCCACCGATCACGCCCACCGTCTGCCCGCGTTGTATTTCCAAGTTGATATCTTCCAACGCCTTCCCGCCGCCATAACCAAAATCCACATGGTCAAACACAACGGCAGGTGCATGCTCATCCCGTACGGACACTTTACCCTCTGCCTGCTCCATATCAGGCTGGCAGTCAAACAGTTCTGTTACCCGCCTGCCGGAAGCTGCGCAACGGGTGAACAGGATAATTAAATTGGAGAGCGCGATAAGTGCAATGAGGATATAGGTGATATAATTTACAAATGCGATGATTTCACCCTTCATCAAGGTACCATGCCCGACCATACGCCCGCCAAACCAAAGGACAAATAGAATGGCGGCATCGACCACCAACGTGGTCAGTGGGTTGAGAAGCGCTGAAATCCCCCCCAGCCGCAGCGCGGTAGCGGTCAGACTGTCATTGGACTCGGAAAAGCGGCGCTTTTTCTGCGGCACTTTGGCAAATGCACGGATGACGCGTACGCCCGCCAGATTTTCACGCACCACGACCGCCACATGATCCAGCCCTTTTTGATAGACGCGGTACAGCGGGGTAGACAATTTTGTGAACACAAACAGTAACAGCGCGAAAAGCGGCGTGGCAAAAATCAGGATAAGCGCCAGCTTCCAATTCAGGATGAGTGCCATCACGATGGCGCCGATGCAAATAAAAGGCGAGCGTACCAGCAAACGGATCGCCATCGCTACGCCAGCCTGCAGCGTATTCACATCGTTTGTCAAGCGGTTAGTCAATGTTTCGGTGCCATAAGCGTCCAGCTGCCGCAAACTGAGTGACGAGACATGCCGGAACAGATCGTTGCGCAGCACGGTGCCAAATCCCTGAGAAGCACGGGCGGCAAAAAACTGGCAGGTAAATGCGCTTGCACAGCCGCAGATAGCCATAATGACCATTAGCAGGCCAATGTGCAGCACATAGGCGCGGTCATGCCGCCCAACGCCGTTGTTAACCATCAGCACCATCAGCGTTGGCAACAGCAACTCAAAGATTGCTTCAAACAGCTTAAACAACGGACCAAGGATACATTCCTTGCGGTATGGTTTCAGATAGTGTACGAGTTTCCACATAATACGGGATCATCTCCATCAATCACAACTTTTTCAACCTCTAAAGAATACCACAATTCTTGACATATGAAAAATATGTTTTTAAAATAGCAGATATATGAGAACGATATGGAGGAAACAATATGGATCTCAGGCAGCTGCGCTATTTCGTTGCCATTGCGGAAGAAGGCGGTATCTCCCCGGCAGCACGGCGGCTTCATATGGCACAGCCGCCGCTCAGCCAACAGCTCAAACAATTGGAACAAGAGCTAAATGTCCAACTGGTGGAGCGCGGCAACCGCTCCGTTCGGCTGACCGATGCGGGCACAATCCTAAAAGCCCGGGCGGAGCAGATCCTCTCCATGGCCGATTCGGCAAAACGGGAGATACAGGACTACAACAACGGGCTGACCGGTACGCTCGTACTGGGAGCCGTTTCCTCCTCCGGCTTGCCAAGCGAGGCGGTCAACACATTCCACACACGGTATCCGGGTGTTTTGTTCGAGATACACGAGGGCAATACATTTCAAATGCTGGAATATATGAAAAGAGGACGGATTGAACTGGGGATTGTACGCACACCGTTCAACAGTGTCCAATTGGAATGCCGGTATGCAGATTCGGAACCCATGATGGCGGCATTTACAGGCGAGGACCCCTTTCCCGGACGAGACAGCATCAATATCGCCGATCTGCGCGGCCACCCGCTTATTATCTACCGACGGTTTGAACAACTGGTACGGGAAGCGTGCGGTGAGGCGGGATTCGAGCCGCTGGTCTGCTGCACCAGCGATGACGCGCGTACCGCTGTCAGTTGGGCAAAGGCAGGGTACGGCATCGGCATCGCGCCGCAATCCGCTCTGGGGCGGGACGGCAGCCTTGCGGGCAAAGTCATCGCGCATGAACGCCTGCGCACCCAGCTTGCACTCATCCGCATGAAAGGACGTTATCTTTCCACCGTCGCCCGCCGCTTCTTCGAGCAGTCCCATCCTGTTTTCAAATCTAAATAAGGTTTTTATTGAAAATCGCACGCCGACTGAACATGAAAACGAGACTGCCAACTGTTTGCAATCACATACAGTTTGCGGTATAATGGCGGGAGATATGCAAGGACGCATGTACATTTTGAACCTGTGGCTTTTGCCGTAGGTTTTTTAAGATTATAATGATGAATAACAAGACATCAGCTGCCCGGAAGGAGCAAAGCGGAATGGATAAAATTTTGTCGCTGCTGGAGAAAAACGCCCGTCTCAACAATGAGCAGGTAGCATCCATGCTGGGTCTACCGGTCAAGGAAGTGACCGAAACCATCGCACGGTATGAACAAGAAGGTATTATCAAGGGTTATCGGGCATTGGTCGACTGGGATAAAGTGGATAAAGACAACATTATGGCGTTTATCGAGGTCAAAGTTACACCACAACGCGATTTTGGCTTTGAACAGATGGCAGAGCGCGTCATGCAGTTCGAGGAAGTCGAGAGCGTTTACCTTATGTCCGGCGGATTTGATCTGGCAGTCACCGTGCGCGGGCACTCGTTCAAAGATGTGGCGCTGTTTGTGGCAGAACGTCTTGCGCCGCTCGACAATGTGCTGTCTTGCGCCACCCACTTCATGCTGCGCAAATATAAGGACAACGGCGTTTTGTTCGGCGCAGAAGAACCGGACGAAAGGGGGAAGATTTCGCTGTGTTAGATTACAGTTCCCTGCTTTCCAAAAAAGCACTGGACATTCGTCCCTCCGGCATCCGTAAATTTTTCGATCTGGTGCAGGAAATGGATCATGTCATCTCGTTGGGTGTGGGCGAACCTGATTTCGTCACGCCATGGCATATCCGCAGTGCAGGCGTTTATTCGTTGGAAAAAGGGCGCACCCACTATACCTCCAATGACGGTTTGCTGGAACTGCGGCAGGAAATCTGCCGGTATCTCAGCCGCCGGTTCCGTCTGGAATACAGCCCCAAGCATGAGACGATTGTCACCGTCGGCGGCAGCGAAGCCATCGACCTGTGCCTGCGTGCGCTGCTCGAGCCAGGGGACGAAGTCATCATCCCTGAACCGAGCTTTGTTTGCTATTACCCCCTCACCGTGATGGCGGGGGGCGTGCCGGTAAAAATCAAGACGCTCGCGTCCGACCAATTTAAGCTGACAGTCGAAGCCTTGCGCGCGGCCATCACACCGCGTACCAAGCTGTTAATCCTGCCGTTCCCGAACAACCCCACCGGTGCTGTTCTCGACCGCTCAGATTTGGAGGCCATCTCCGCCGTACTGCGGGACACCAACATTTTTGTGCTTTCAGATGAAATTTATGGTGAACTGACCTACGGCGAGAAACATGTGTCCATTGCAGAGATGGATGGAATGCGGGAGCGCACCGTGCTGGTCAGCGGCTTTTCCAAAGCCTATGCCATGACCGGATGGCGGCTCGGCTACGCCTGCGGACCTGCCGAAGTGCTGCGCTGTATGCACAAAATCCATCAATACGCAGTAATGTGTGCGCCCACCACCAGCCAATACGCGGCAGTAGAGGCGCTGCGCAACGGCGATGAGGACATTGCCCGCATGGTAGACGAATATGACCTGCGCCGCCGCTTCATCGTGGATGCGCTCCACCGTGCAGGCCTGCCCTGCTTTGAACCGCGCGGGGCATTCTACGTGTTCCCATCCATTACGGCCTCCGGCCTGTCGTCCGAGCAGTTCTGCGAACGGCTTCTGTTCGAGAAACAGGTGGCGGTGGTGCCAGGCACCGCATTCGGTGAGAGCGGCGAAGGATTCGTGCGCATTTCGTACAGCTATTCCATCAAGCATATCACACAGGCCTTGACACGTATTACGGATTTTATGGAGACCCTACAGGAGGCCCCCCATGGAGAAAGTATCGCTGCTCACTTGTAAAGCCTATGATCCCGCTCTGCTGGACACGGTGATTGAGCGCCACTTTCAGTCACTCGACCCACATGACTTTCTCATCAAACCGGGAACAAAAGTCCTCATCAAGCCCAATCTGCTGATGCGCCGCACACCGGACGAAGCGACCACCACCCATCCCGCATTTGTTGCGGCACTGGTGCGCGCTGTCAAAAAGCGCGGCGGTGTGGTCACCATCGCCGACAGTCCCGGCGGGCCGTATACCCCCGCCGCACTGCGGGGCATCTATGCGGCAACCGGCATGGCGGATGTGGCAAAAAAAGAGGGCGCCGTACTTAATGAATCGACCGACGCTGTAGAACGGGTAAATGAAAACGGGCAGCGCTGTCATTCGTTCCAAATTATCCGACCGATTGCGGAGGCGGATGTGGTGATTTCTGCCGCCAAACTCAAGACCCACGCGATGACAGGCTTCTCCGGTGCGGTCAAAAATCTATTTGGCTCCGTACCGGGACTGATGAAACCGGAGTTCCATTACCGCTTCCCCGATAAAAAAGACTTTGGCCACATGCTCGTCGACCTGTGCGAAACAGTAAAGCCCACCTTTGCCTTCATCGACGGCATCGTTGGCATGGAAGGCAACGGTCCCTCCGGTGGCAAACCTAAGGCAGCAGGAATCACAGGGGCGGCGCTCAACCCATACGCACTGGACTTGGTCATGGCACGCATCATCGGCTTCTCAGCCGCGGAAGTACCTACACTGTCCACTGCCATTGAGCGAAAACTCTGTCCGGCAGAAATCGGTAAACTGGAGATCATAGGCGAACGGGTAGAAACATTGCTCACGCCGTTTGAGAAACCAGATTCCGCTTCTCTTGATTTTATGGAATATATCCACATGCCCGCGTTTTTACGCAAACCACTTAAAAAACTGATGACGCCGCGCCCGGTTATCGTACGCAATAAATGTATCGGCTGCGGCAAATGCGCAGAAAGCTGCCCGCGGCATGTCATTCAAATTGAGCAGAAAAAAGCGCACATCGCCTATGCCAACTGCATCCACTGTTTTTGCTGCCATGAGATGTGCCCGGTCAAAGCAATCAACATCCATACATTCAAACTGTTCGGGAGCAGATGATGGAACAGATCACACTGCAAGCGTACGCCAAGATTAACTTGACGCTCGATATCATCGGCCGGCGCACAGACGGCTATCACGAATTGGACACCGTCATGCAATCTGTTTCGCTGGCGGACACCGTGCAGCTCACAAAAATGCCCGGCGGCGGCCTTTCAGTGCGCTGCGACAACGCGCAGCTGCCACAAGATAAAGAAAACATTGCTTACCGTGCCGCAATGACGTATTTCGAGACGGCGCATATGCCGGTGCAGGACGTATCCATCGTCATCCGCAAACAGATTCCCTCACAGGCGGGGCTGGGCGGCGGCAGCGCGGACGCGGCCGCCACGTTGATCGGGTTGTGTACCTTGTTCGGCAGTCTGCCGACGGAAACTTTGCTGCAAGCAGGTGCTTCGATAGGTGCAGATGTCCCCTTTTGCCTGACGGGCGGGTGTTTGCGGGCGCGAGGCATCGGCGAACTGCTTTCTCCCCTGCCCTTATTGCCGGAATGCACCATTTTAATTGCAAAACCGGCGGTTGGCATGTCAACCGCCGACGCTTATGCTGCTTATGACCGGCTGCCCGTCGGACAGCCGCCCTACACAAATGCGCTCATTGCCGCGCTGTCCGGCAGGAATCTGCAAAAAATCGGCGCCGCACTGGATAATGTGTTCGCCAAAACCGCCCCACTGCCTGCCGTAGAAGCCATCCGCACCACCATGCACGCAGCGGGGGCGGCTGGTGCCTGCATGAGCGGAAGCGGTACAGCTGTGTTTGCACTATTCGCCGATGAAGTGGCTGCGCGCCGCTGTGCGGCATCTCTCTCAGGCGCACAAATCACCCTCTTTATTTGTCAGCCGATTCACGCAGGCTGTATACCGATTCTTTAGCAATTTTCTGTCTTTTAACAGCATGTTTACGGTTTGTTCA
>NZ_JBDNLG010000089.1:1811-12598 GCF_047718355.1 Ethanoligenens sp. | reverse complement strand
ATATTTAGCTGGCTTATGGTTGTCCGGCTGGAGGAACATGCACAAATGAACACGATCATGGGATTGAGCAGGGCGAGTTGTAAGGGCTGCTATAAATGCATTCGTTCGTGCCCCGTCAAATCGCTTTCCTGCCGGGACGAGCAGGTGCGGGTGGTAGACGGGGAATGTATCTACTGCGGACGTTGTTTGTTGATTTGCCCCCAAAATGCCAAGTATATCCGCAATGATCTGGAAAAAGTGCAGGACGCAATTGCCGCCGGAGAAAAGGTATATGCTTCGGTGGACCCCTCTTGTCTGGCGGCCTTTCCAGGGACGGATATGGGCAAAATAGCCGCGGCATTGGGCGCGCTGGGGTTTGTCCATGCCGAACCCGTCACAGTGGGCGCGGCACAGGTGACGCGCGCATATGACGATGCTTCCGTATCGTGGCAGGCGCCCAATCTCATCACCACCGCTTGCCCGTCGATCTATCTGTTGGTACAGCGGCATTATCCCCAGTTGGTGGAGCAGCTTGCGCCAACGGTCAGTTTCGCCGCTGCGCACGCGCGCATTATCCGGCAGATCTACGGTCCGCGCGCACGGGTGGTTTCCATCGGCCCCTGCATTGCCCAGAAATACGATGCGCACGATGCGGAAAACGGGAATGCGCTTTTTGCCGCGCTTACGTTCCGCGAACTGGCGGCGTGGTTCAAATCGGCAGGCGTTTCCCCACAGACTATGAAGGGCAGACCGGTTGGAACCATGGCGGAGGAGTATTATGCCCGTCCGGGCGGAGTTATCCACCATCTGGCTAAAGAGACGCGCCGGAAATGGGAGTGCGTGGCAGTGGATGGGGTGAGCCGCTGCGCCGAGGTGCTGGATTCCATCTGTCGGGATAACCTTTCCGGTTATTTGCTGGAGCTGACCGCCTGTGCGGGCGGATGCCTCGGCGGGCCGATCCTGCGGATGATGAATGTCCCCTATTTGACTGCCAAAGACGCGTTGGTGCATACTACGCGCCCTGCGCCCACCGGGCCCCGCCTGCTGACACAGGGCGTGGAGGCCAATCTGGGCCGGTCTTTTCGGAAACTGGCCCCGCGCCGGTCGGCCATCAATGAGGAAGAGATTGCCGCCGTACTTGCCCGGATGGGTAAAACTTCCGTCAAGCAGGAACTGAACTGTGGCTGCTGCGGATATAGCACCTGCCGTGAAAAGGCCATAGCGGTCATCCATGGAAAAGCGGATGTCAGCATGTGTGTCCCCTATATGCGGGAACTGGCGGAAAGCATGTCCGCCACGGTCGTGGAGAATATTCCCACAGGCGTACTCATCCTCAATGAAAGGTTGCAGATTGAGCACATCAACCCCGCCGCCGTAACACTGCTCCATGTAAAGGGCGAAGTCTGCGGGAAATCGGTGGGCGCGTTGCTGCCAAACAACGACTTTTATCAAGTCTTGAATACAGGTGAGAACATTCTGCATCACAAGGTGCGGTACGAGAATCCGGAGATTGTGGTTTCGCAGTCTGTGGTGTGTGTGCAAAGCGCGCAGACGGTGATTGTGCTGCTCGATGACATCACACACGGTGAACTGGAGAGCGAGAAGCACCGCCGTATGACGGAAGAAACGGCACAATTCGCACGTGAAGTGGTGGATAAGCAGATGCGCGTGGTGCAGCAGATTGCCGGGTTGTTGGGTGAGACGGCTACGGAAACCAAACTTGCGCTTTCAAAACTGACCAGCACGTTGGTAGAACAGGCGGGTGACGGGCATGACGGCCAACGTTGACGCATACGCCCAGTGCAGCGCGCGCTTTGGGGAAAACCAAAGCGGCGATGCGGCGCGCCTGTTCTATGGCGAGGATGCCGTGACGGCTGTGCTGGTGGGCGGCGATGGCGAAGCAATGCATGCGTGCGTGCTTGCGGGGATGGTCGCCAGTATGCTGGGTTCGGCGTTATCCCACCCGGTCGCGGTGGATGAAGCGGTGGCAACGGTGGTGGACATGCTGCCCAAGGGCGGCAGTACGGCGTCGGTGCTGTTTACGGTTGCGCAGATACGGGCGGACGGCGCCGCCTATTTGGCGCGGCTTTCCATGCCCTCTATTGTGTTTCTGAGGCGTGGGCGTGTTTTGCCATTTTCTGCCGAGACGCATCGCTGCGGGTCTTATGTTTTCGAGGAGACGAGGATGCGGCTCAAGCCCCGCGATACGTTAATCTGCTTCGGGAATGGAGTGGCACAGGCGGGGGATGGCGTGCCCTATGCGCCAGATTGGAGCGGGACATTGTTGCCCGCCTATCTGGAGATGGCTTACACGCCGTCGGTACCCGCGCGCAAGATTGGGGAACTGCTCTTGAGTGTCAGCAACTCACTTTGTGGAGACAAACCGCAAAACGATCTTTCAGTGGCAGTGCTTCGTTACAGACCCGTGCAGGAGGTCTGAACATGCCATGCTTCAAGACGCTTTCGTTACAGATTCACGCGCCCGGGCAACAGAAGCAGGCTTTGATGGACGCCGCCATGCTGTCGTATACGCGCGCGTTGGAGCAGCTGCTTCGGCAATGTAAAGAACCGGCGCTTGCGCTGGCACGGGCGGGCGGGCGCGTGACGCGCGCGCAAGTGCAGGCGCTGGCAGATTCAAAGATGCTGCGGGCGCTGAACGTATACGATGTGCAGCCGTTTAAGGATGCGCTGAAACAGGATTTTTCCACGATGCTCCTCGGCTTTATCGCGCGTTGGCAGAAGACAGGCGGGCATGTGGGATATCCGTGTGTGCGGTTGGAACCGGATGAAGCCGAAATGCATATCCAGGCACTGTTGGAGAGATATGACGGCGGTCGCCTGTCTTCCGCCGAAGCGCACGGACAACTTGCCGCTTGCTTGTCCCACAGCGGGCGGGTACATCCTCTATATTTTGGCCGCTATGCCGCACACCGGGACTATTGTCTGCTGTATGATCCCCAGACGGATCGCTTTTATGCCAAAATGTATCTCCTTAATGCGCGTAATTGTCTGCCCGCACCGCCTGTGCAACGGGTGCTGCATGTGGTGGCGGCCGGCTTGCCGCCTGCGCATGAGACTGGCGTGAGCCGACGATTCATTGTGGTGCCGCTGTCGTTTGGGAAAGAGCAGCAGGCAGTGCTTCGGCAGGCGCTGGATCGTCCGCAGATTCTGCGCACGGCAAGACTGGTGCGGCGGGGTGACGCCTACAGCTTGGTACTGAGTGTGGAAGTGTACTGTACGGCCTGTGTGGTGCCGCAGACCACCATGGGCGTGGCGCGCACGGTTGGCGGTTTAACCTGCACGGTATGTGACAAACATGGAGAAGTGACCCAAAATATGTTGCTGGCTCCCGTTCCCGGCAGACAAGCGCAGATGTTGTTCAGTTTTGCAAAAACGATCACCGCGCGTGCGCTGGAGGCGCGTGCGCAGGTGATATTGGAGGCGAACGGCGGCCGGGGCGACGGCGTCGCTCTCCCCAAAGACGAGCATGCGCGGGCGTCGGTCTTTTCCGGGTGGGATTATGCGCGGCTGGGAAAGATTCTGCGTTACAAATTGTTGGAGGCGGGGCTGCCGCCCCCCGCGTTTGTCAGCGGCGGCGGCTTGAATAGCACCTGTCCCCGCTGCGGGGCAGTCACGCGCCGCAATCGACTTACGCCCCTGTTGTTTGCCTGCGTGTCCTGCGGGTATGCCGCACCGTTCCAGTTTATCGGCAGCCGCAATTTGGCAGTAAAACTGCAAAAATACGCCGGCAACAAGGTGCCTGTGTATGTGCGGGAAGAAAACGGCGTCCGGCATTTTTTCAACGAGATATTGGGGTTTTCCTGCACATTGTCTGCGGGCATTGGCGACGCGCATGTCTTTTATGAACTGAGCCTGATGGCAAAAGGACAGCAGGACACATGGTGCGATGGGAAGAAATATGCCATGCTCTGCAAATTGCGTGCAGCAGAAAACATACGTGACGCGGTGCGTTGGGTGCCGGTCAAATGACCGCTGAATGATCCATCTTTTTACAGGGTGCTTTAGCTGCCGCATCATGCGGCTGGACGTGCGGCGCAGTCCCGCGTTCGGCTGTGCAATCCGCTGAGCGGACGGGCATTCCGCCTGGAAAGTGCAGCTATTTATATAAAGAGCCGTCTCCCTTTTGTGGAGACGGCTCTTTTGTGTTGGATCGCTATCTGTTTTCGGCAATGTGTTTACTCGTAGCGGAGGGCGTCGATGGGGCGCATCTTGGAAGCCTTGTTGGCGGGATACAGTCCGAAGATGACGCCGACCGAAACAGCAAATGCCAACGCAAGCGCTGCTACGCCGGGCGATACGCTCATGGGGACACTCATGGCTTTGCCCACAATAATGGTGCCGATATCACCTAAGATCAGCCCGATGATGCCGCCTGTCAGCGAAATCAGCATGGATTCGATGAGGAATTGGACGAGGATACTGCCGCGCCCCGCACCGATGGCCTTGCGGATGCCAATTTCGCGTGTGCGCTCGGTAACGGAAACAAGCATGATGTTCATGATGCCGATACCGCCCACCAGCAGGGAGATGCCCGCGAGAGCCCCCAGCATGGCCGTGAGCGTGCCGGTGATGGTGCCCAATGTGGAAAGCAGATCACTTTGGCTGAAAATGGTGTAGTTATCTGTGCTTTTTGTTTTGTGGAACAGGAAGGTTTCCAGTGTGTTGATGCCCTGTTGCACACTGTCGCTGTTTTGCGAAGAAGCATAGATCTGCATGATTTGTGTCTGATGAAGCATACGCTGCGCGGTACTCACGGGGATGATGATGCGGTTATCGTTTGAACCCATCACAGAGCTGCCTTTGTGTGTCAGCACACCTATGATCTGGAATGACCGTCCGGCGACCTGCACAGTTTGTCCCACGACTGCCCGACCGCCAAACAGTGAGTCGGCCACATCGGTGCCGATTACAGCGACAGAGCTGCGGTTGTCGACATCCGTTTGTGCGAGGAAGCGGCCGGACTGCACCGTAAGGTCGCGAATGCCGTCATAGCCTGGCGTGGTGCCTTCGATTGTGGTGTTGATGGTGCGCGTGCCTGATTTTGCCACATATTGCGTAGAGACCAGGGGCGCTACCAGAGCCAGCCCTCCGGTGTTCCGCAGGTTTTCCACGTCGGCGAGCGATATGTACACCGGCTTGGAGTCGGTGACGGCGGCTGTCAGCATGTTGGAACCCAGCCCCTGTATTTGTCCGGTGATCTGTGCGGTCGCGCCCTGCCCGATGGAAACCAGCATGGTCACGGCCAATACACCGATGATGATACCCAGCATGGTGAGGAAAGAGCGCATCTTGTTGGAAAACACCGAGAGCCACGCCATTTTGAGTGCCTGTGAAAAATTCATGCCGCACCCCCGTCCCGCTCGTCGGATGTGATCTGCCCATCGGCGATCCGCACGCGGCGCGACGCTTCGCCCGCCACTTTGGAATCATGCGTAATGAGGACAATGGTGTTGCCTGCCTTATGCAGTTCGTGCAGGATGACCATGACTTCTTTGCCGGATTTGGAATCCAGATTGCCGGTGGGTTCGTCTGCCAGGATGATGGATGGCCGCGCCGCAAATGCGCGGGCAATGGCCACGCGCTGCTGCTGCCCGCCGCTTAGTTCTTTGGGCTTGTGGTGGACACGTTCCGCAAGACCGACCCGCTCGAGTGATTCCAGGGCGCGCTGACGCCGTTCTTTGGCGGGTACGCCTTGGTAAACCATCGGCAGCTCCACATTTTCCAGTGCGGAAAGTTTCTGCAATAGGTTAAACTGCTGGAATATAAAACCGATTTTGCGGCTGCGGATGCGGCTGAGATTTTTTTCATTGACTTGAGTCATATCCACCCCATCCAAAAAATAGGTACCCTCGTCGGGGGTGTCCAGACAGCCGAGGATGTTCATCAGCGTGGATTTTCCGCTGCCGGAAGGGCCGATGATGGCGGTGAATTCTCCGTCTGCGATGGAGAGTGATACGCCGCCGAGAGCAGCCACGCTGGTGTCCCCCATCTTATAGATCTTTTTGACGTTATTCAATTCGATCAAGACGCCTTCCCCCCTGAAGCGGTCGATGCGGTGGACGATGTGCCGGAAGAGGATTGGTTGTTGTTATTGTTGCGATTGATGCCGTTGAGGCTGGTGCCGTTGGTAGGCGCAAGGCTGGGAAGCACCACAACGTCCCCTTCGTTCACGCCGGAGGTGATCTCCGCCTGTGTGTCGCCAATGAGCCCCGCGGTTACTTTGACCTGTGTGTCCTTTGTTGTTTTGCCGGAAGTGGTGCGCACGGTGAGGTAGCGGTCGGCTCCCTTGGTTTGGAGCGCTTCCACCGGCACGAGCAGCGTGTTCTGATTGTCGCCGGTGTGGATGTCGGCGCTCGCACTCATGTTCGACATCAGGCCGGTAGGATCGGAAACGCTGATGGTGACGCTGAAAGTGGTCACGCCGTTTGCAGGCACGCCCACCTGAGAAATTTTCTGCACGGTACCGGAAAAAACTTTCCCGCTTAGGGCATCCACGCTTACGTCAGCGGTTTGACCGGTTTTCACACCGGCGATATCCAGCTCGTCCACGTCTACGGAGGCGTTAAAGCTGTTTATGCTCTGCACCTGGCAAACCGTTAGCCCTGTCTGTACCGCTGCGCCGACCGTCAACTGCGAAAGCGCCACTGCGCCGTCCATGGGAGCAGTAATATCGGTCTTGTAGTTGGTTCCGGTTGCGGTCACTTCGGCGATGTTGTCGCCGTCTTTGACCGTATCACCGTTTTGCTTGAAAATCTGCGTGATTTTGCCGGTCGCGCCACTGCTGACCGCTTCCACAGAGGTTGGTTGAATGGTTCCGGTGCCATGCACGGTTACACTGATGGCGCCGCGCGTCACCTTGGCGGTGCGTGTTTGCGTGGTACCGTTGGTTTTTCTGGCGCTGCAGCCACTGAGAATAGCCGCGAGTGCCGCGCCGGCCAACAGGATTGCGGCAATGCGCAGATGTTTTGTGTGCTGTTTTTTCATGCAGAGACTCCTTTTTTGTTCGGCTTTTCCTATTAATCAGGCGTTTTTTATTCTTCTTCTCCAGACACATCGGCCGGGTATGGAAAATCTGCGGACAAATTGCCCGCGTTGCCCTGTGCCGCGTGTTATGCTATACTGTCCTCATATTCAGTGCTTGGATATACTAGAACATGGGCAGTATTTATTTAGTCAGCCTAATTATATACCTAAAACCGACGCAGAAAAAGGCACAATATATACAAAGGCTCCGCACTGTATGTGTGGAAATTTTGATGGTTTTGTAAAAGCCGGACAGTTATAAAATAATCTCATCACCCGTATAGGGTACACAGACGGAGGAATCGGATGAAATCATGGTGCAGATGGGTGCTTTATACCCTGTTGGCTGCTCTGGCGTTGTCGGTCACAGGCTGTGTGACCATCAAGCGCGAGAAGCAGGTTACGGTATTTGCGGACACGTCTTTGAAATCCGTGCTCAATTCGGCGGCGACGGCGCTGCAAAAAGAGGACGGTTTAACGCTGCATATCCGGTATGCGGACACCGATACACTGGAAAGGGCGGTTGACACCGGCGCGCGCGTCGATCTGCTGGTGCTGGGCGGAAAATCAGCCACGCCGCGCGGCAGTTATACATTCGGCTCCCCCGCCGTGCGCGCGTTGATGGCCTCACGCAAAGTCGATAATTACGCAAATATTGCTGTTGGCGCGGATGGGAACGCCTATTCCATTGCCAAACCGCTTTCCAGCAAAAACTATGCCTCCGCCCAGACGGTCGTGGACTTTTTGCTGTCGAAAAAAGGTGTGCATTTGCTGGAGGCGAATGGATTTATACTGGAGTGACCACGGTTTGACTAAGCATTGCTTTGGGCCCGGTTGGAGACAAAGGATAATGCGCGGGGGAGGTTGCGTATCCTGACCGAGCGGCATTTTCCGCCGTTTTCACCGTCCACTGTCCAGGCGGTTTCCTCCGCAAATTGGAAATCTATCGTGCGCACATGCCGAAAGATAACAAAATGTCCGTCCGATTTGCGGAGGATGAGGTTAGACGCGATCTGTAAGAATTCCAGCGGGTTTTTAGGACAGCGGATGAGGATGAGTTCAAATGCCCCGTCGTCCAAATGGACGTCTTCGGGCTTAAATTGGAAGATGCCCGACAAAGAGTAGGCATTGCTCACACTGCCGAATAAAAAGTGCCCTTTATCATGCAGACCATCCGTGTCCAGTTGCAGGGTGTAGGGCCGGAGTTCCGGCAGACATCGCAGGATTTGAAGCAGGTACGCCAAGTAGCCGAACCGGTTTTTCAGCCATTGCGGCGTGGTATAGGGGATGCTGGTGAATGCGCCAAACGAGGCGACATAGGAAAAAAAACGATTCTCGTTGAATGAACCGATATCCTGTGCGGCGATGTGCCCGCTCATAGCCACCAGCGCAGCTTTTTGCACATTACCGGGCAGACGGAGCGCACGCGCCATGTCGTTTGTGGTGCCTGCCGGTAAATATCCCAATGGGATGCGTATATCCGCGCGCAGCAGACCGTTTACGACCTCGTGCAAGGTTCCATCCCCGCCACAGCAGACAACCAAGTCGCATCCGGGTGCCAGCTGTTCGGCGAATTTTGCCGCGTCGCCGGGCTTGCCGGTGACATGTGCGTTCACGCGGTATCCGTTTTGCTCAAAAAGAGACACAATCTGATCCAAGTGGGTTGATGCACGCCGTTTTCCGGCGGTCGGATTGAGGATAAACAGGGCGTTTTTCATTTCATGCTTTAATGTCAAGGGGGCTTCACCTCTTCCCGGCGGACGTTTTCTTATTTATAGTTTGGCTGAAAAGCTTACATCCATGCGGGTACAATAGAAAAAATAGGAAATTACGTTTTCCGCCTTTTGCTCCTATAGTATAGCAGGTCGTGTATGGGGGGACAAGACACGCTTTTGGCGGAGATGCCGTTGCATATGGGACGAGAAAATTGGGAATTTACGGATATCATCTTGCATTCCATCAAGCGGTTGGATATAATATGTACATAGAATGCTTGCGTGTGGTCTGGGGTGCGCTACAAAAGTCGCCGCCTGTCTTGTACATAAGACGACAGGGCAAGGGGCGTGTAGCATATCCGTTTTGGCCCATCGTTACCTGTGAAGTATGGCTGCTTGGCGGCTCGCATGGAGGAATTATGAATATCTTGTTCGTGTACCCCGAATATCCGGTGACCTATTGGGGCTTTCAATATGCACTGCGTTTTGTGGCGAAAAAGGCGGCATTTCCGCCGCTGGGTCTTATGACAATCGCTTCCATGATGCCCAGTGAGACTTACCAAAAAAAATTGATTGATATGAACGTGCAGCGCCTGCGTGACGCGGATTTGCGCTGGGCGGACCTGGTGCTTATCAGCGCCATGGTGGTGCAGCGTGATTCGGTGAAAGAGGTTATTGCCCGCTGCAAACGGTTGGGCGTGAAGACAGCTGCGGGCGGCCCGCTGTTCACGGCCGAAAAAGAAGATTATGACGATGTCGATTATTTAGTGCTGGGCGAAGGTGAAATCACCATGCCGGCATTTCTGGCGGACTATGAGGCGGGACATGCCAAGCACCTTTACCTGCCCGACCATTTTCCAGATATGTCCGAGACACCGATCCCCCAATGGGATCTGATCAATGTGAAGAAATATGCGTCCATGAATATCCAGTATTCACGCGGATGCCCGTTTGACTGCGAGTTCTGCGACATTACCTCCCTGTACGGCAGGGCGCCGCGCACCAAGAGTGCAGAGCAGGTGGTGGCGGAATTGCAGGCACTCTATGAGACCGGGTGGAGAAACGGCGTATTTTTTGTCGACGACAATTTTATTGGACTAAAGACCAAGGTGGTCACGGAAATCCTGCCTGCCATTACCAAATGGATGGACGCACATGAGCGGCCGTTCCAATTCATTACCGAGGTTTCCATCAACATTGCGGATGATGAGCCGCTGATGAACGACTTGGTGCACGCTGGTTTCCATCAGGTGTTCATCGGTATTGAGACACCGGATGAGACAAGCCTGGCGGAATGTAACAAGAACCAGAACAAAAACCGCAATCTGCTCGACTGTGTCCAGAAGATTCAACGCTTTGGGCTGGAGGTGCAGGGTGGTTTCATTGTTGGTTTCGATAGTGATACCAGCTCCATTTTCGACCGCATGGTCAAATTCATTCAGGAAAGCGGTATCACTACAGCGATGGTCGGATTGCTGAATGCACCGAAAGGCACCAAACTATACCAACGCATGGTGCGTGAAGGGCGTATGACGGACGAGTTTTCAGGGAACAACACCGATTTTTCTCTCAATTTCAAGCCCAAAATGGATCGGCACATGTTGGTGGAAGGGTACCAGAAGATCATTTCTACCATTTATTCCCCCAAATATTATTACGAACGTGTCAAGGGTTTTCTGAGTAGATATGCACCGGGCAAGAAAGCCAGTGAAAGAATCAGCGCGACCAACGTTGTTGCGTTCCTTCGTTCGGTAATCCGTCTTGGCATTTTTGGGAAGGAGCGCCGGTATTACTGGAGTCTTCTGTTCTGGGCACTTCGTGAGCGGCCGGAAATGTTCCCCTCGGCAGTTCGGCTTTCTATTTACGGGTTCCATTTCCGCAAAGTGTTTCAGCAGTCCCTCACAGTACCGCAAGGTTCTTGACAGATAATTGCAGCAAAGCGTCCGTGCGTTCCAAATTGGGACACCCCGCCCCCCCAGTCTTATACACCAACCCGCGCCCCCCCAGAACAGAGGCGGCAACGATGGGGCGCTCAGGGTTGATAAAAAA
>NZ_JBDNLG010000089.1:0-1801 GCF_047718355.1 Ethanoligenens sp. | reverse complement strand
GCTTTCTATTACCGGGTCCCATTCCCCAAACGGGTTCCACAAGCCCCCCACAGCACCGCACGGTTCTTCACTCAAAATTGAAGAAAAGCGTCCGTGCGTTCCATTGTGGAACGCACGGACGCTTATTTATGCGGCTTATTATTGCCGGTAGATGACGCCGTCTACCAAACCGTATGCCTTGGCCTCTTCCGCGGTCATATAATGGTCGCGATCGGTGTCGGCTTCAATGGTTTTGAGTGGCTGCCCTGTGTTGGCGGCAAGCATACGATTCATCCGCGCACGGGTGTCAATGATCGCCTGTGCGGCGATGGCGATGTCGCTTGCCTGCCCTTTCGCACCGCCGAGTGGCTGGTGGATGACGACTTCAGCATTGGGCAGTGCGAACCGTTTGCCTTTTGCACCGCCTGCCAGCAGAAACGACGCCATGCTGGCAGCCAGCCCGATGCAGATGGTGGAGATATCACAGCGGACATATTGCATGGTGTCATAGATCGCCATACCGGCAGTGACGACGCCCCCGGGGCTGTTGATATAGAGCTGTACATCTTTGTCGGGGTCTTCGGCCTCCAAAAAGAGGAGTTGGGCGACAATCAGGCTCGCGCTCGCGTCGTTCACTTCCTCACCCAAAAAGATGACCCGGTCTTTGAGCAGGCGGGAGTACAGGTCATAGCTGCGTTCGCCGTGACCGGTCTGCTCTACCACATAGGGAACAAGATTCATGCCGCACATCTCCTTTCAAATGGATTCGGCTCAGCGTACAGGGCGACGGGCAGTTGGGCAGGAAAAAAGACCCGCCGTTTACGAAACGCGCTGGGTGAAAGCCGGTAGACCGCCCTAAACGCCTGAGTGAAAGACTGATGGCTCTCATATCCGGCAGCCAATGCAATTTCTACAACGGGCAGGTCGGTGCGAATCAATGCGCGCGCGGCTTCTGTCAGCCGACGTTTGCGGATATACTGATGTACCGTGCAGCCTGTTGCCTGCCGGAACATCCGGCCAAAATGGTATTTGGAATATCCGGCGCGGGCGGCGACCTCGTCGAGCGTGAGGGCTTCATCCAGATGGTCTTCGATATAAGCTGCCGCTTTATGAATCGCATTGCTGTCGGCGGTCATGAGCACATTCCTCCCCTATTGGTTTGATCGGCATATCGGTTGACGGGTCTTTTCACTGCCGTCGTGCCTGTTATTGCTCTTACTATAGCAGAAAGCCGCGATTTTTGCTTCACAAAAATTGCGCAGTGCGGAGTATGTTGGTTGACAATGCTTTGATGTCAAAGTATAATGGAGATATGAAAATAGATAATACCATCTTCCTTATGGGAAGAATCAGTGAAAAAGCAGCTTGCTATCTGCGCGCAGAGATGGAAAAAATCGGGCTGTGCCGGTTGGCTCCGTCGCACGGGGATATACTGGCCAACCTGTTCAAATATCGGTCGTTGAGCATGGCGCGGCTCGCAGAAGTTGTTCACCGCGACCCGTCCACCGTGACTGCGCTGGTTGGTAAACTCCGACAGCGTGGTTTTGTGGAGACACGCAAAGAGGAAGCCGATAACCGTGTTACACTGGTGGAGCTGACCGAGGCAGGCCTTGCGCTGGAGCCGGCGTTTCGGGAGATTTCACAGGCGCTGTATGAGATAGAATATCGGGGCATGACACAGGATGAACGCACGCAATTGCAGGGTTTGTTAAAAAAGATTAACGATAATTTTTAAAACAGGTGCCGGTGTACGCAATTAAGGTGGTCGGAAGGCGGCATCCCCTTTAAACATATACTTTGATGTCAAAGTATATGTTTAATC
>NZ_JBDNLG010000088.1:0-12651 GCF_047718355.1 Ethanoligenens sp. | reverse complement strand
AAATATAATCGCATAAACCACTCATGCAAAAAGCCGTAAAACACGCCGCCGGCCAAATCAGGCCGACGTTTTGACAACACCCGGGCGCTCATAAAAAGACACCCCGCGGATGCCAAAAAAACGCCAAAAATCTGCAATGAAAAAACGGAACCGCCTGCCGATCGCACACGAACGCTCCCGTCAACAATGCTCTTTTACCGCCTAAGGCGGACCTTAAAATACAAGCCGGACACAACTGCCCTTTTAGTATATGCGTACTTTTACGGTTTGTCAAGCGACCCGCCGTTTTGCAGTTCTTTCTGAAGCGTAAAGCATAGTTCGTCGGCAGCCTCCATGTCTGCTGCCTCCGCGAGAATGCGCAAACCTTTCCCACGTTTGAGCGGGCTTAGCAACACTTTTCCGTGCTGCCGTTCCAACAAAACACCCTCGCCCACGCCTGCGGGCATTTCGCCTGCAAACGCACGCAGCAGCTCACCCGGATTGCCTGCAAGCGACACCGAGCGCACAGACACTGCAAAGGCCGGCAGGCTGCGCACCGCGTCCCGCAGACGCAAACCGTTCGATTGAAGATACCCCAGTATGCGCACACCGTTTTGCAGACCGTCCCGCACCCACGGCTGACGTGCGGCCAACAAACGGGCCTCTTTATCCGCCGCGTCCGCCGGACAGGAAAGGTACCGCAGCACGCGTCTGCCATACTGTTCCGCCAGCATGTCCAGTGCGCGCGGCGCCTCATAGGGCAACGCCACGTCTTCCCCTTGCTCAAAGGCGATCATACAGCCAAGCGCCAGCGTGTGCAGAGGTGAAAGGTATGTCCCCTCCTCGTCAAAAAAGGACGCTTCACCGCCTGATGCGGTCAAATGCAGCCGCAGACCGCCGGGTGCGCAGGATAGCCCGTCCAACACCTGCGTAAGTCGCTGTTTCGCCTGCCTGTTGGCGGAGCGGACGGTAACGGACATTCCGGAAAGCCCTTCCGGTGCCAACCGTGAAAGGGCTCGCTCATAAAGTACGCTCATACCGGCAAGCTGTTCCGGTATGCCATATTCACCTGGCAGGCAGCGTGCAATCTCACCGGTGGACAGATGTGCTTCCATATCACGCTCCCACTTGCGGCAAAGCGGCAGTCCCTCGCCATCAAACAGGCGCAGCACCACCCGCGCACCCGCGGCCCGCGCAAACACACCGAGGTCGGCGCCGCAAAAAGTGGAGCAAAACACAAATTGGGCCTCAAACGCACTGCCAAAATCCAGCACCCGCGCGCCTGAAGAGAGCGCACCCGCCGCCAGTGCCTGCTTCATGGTTTTCCCCACATTGCTGCCATCGTCCCCGACGGCGACCAACCCGTGTGCGGTCACTTCTCCCGCCGCAGCGCCCAATCTTGCACAAAATTCCGGCGTGAGGTCGATGCCAACCTCACCCGTCACACCGTCATCATCGAACACACCCCGCCTGGCAGCACCGGATTTGATATTTTGTGCCGCATGTGCGCCGTCCTCTACTCGTTTTCCAGGCCAAACCCGCACACCGGGTGCAACAGACGCGTCCCGTCCGACCACCGCGTTTGCGCCGACCACCGCGCCCTCAAACAACCTTGCCCGCGCGCCGAGCGACGCACCCGCACAAACCAACACCCCACGCAATTCGCATCGCGCGCCTACGTACGCGTCCGGCAGCAGCACTGTTTGCCGGACTGTGGCCCGTGTTCCAATGGTACAACCGTCGTCCACCACCGTGTAAGGACCGATTACGGCATCTTCACCAATGGATACATTCGCACCCAAAAATACCGGTGCACGCAGCGTATACCGCCCTGCGGGCATCGCCCCTTTGACATACACACCGTTTTCCGCCTGATTTGGCAGATACGCGCTCACTTTGCCGTCCAGCAGATCAAACTGGCTTTGGATATACGCGCCGATGTCCCCGATGTCGCACCAGTATCCATCCGCGTCAAAACCATACAGAGGCATGTCCTCCCGCAGCATTTGTGGAAACAGGTCTTTACCAAAATCATACGCTTTCCCTTGCGGGATACCCGCCAGAGCCTGCGGGGACAATATATAGATACCGGTGTTCACCGCGTCGGTAACCGACTGTGACCAGCCGGGTTTTTCGATAAAACCGCGCACCCGTCCGTCCGGCGCGGTTACTACCAATCCGTATTCACGTGGGTCGGCCACATGGGACAGCAATAACGTAGCCGCCGCCCCACTCTTTTTATGGAACTGCAATGCGGCACACAGATCAAAATCGCAGAGTGCATCCCCGCTGATAACCAGCACGTCGTCGCTGCTGCTTTCTGTCGCGTTGCGCACACTACCCGCCGTACCAAGCGGCGTGTCCTCTTCCACAAAGCGCAGCGCCACGCCTGCATAATGCCCGTCGGGATACGCCCTCCGAATCTCTTCGGGCAGGTACCGGAGTGTTACGGTTGCGTGGGTAATTTCATTTTTTGCCAGTAATTCTATAATATAATTAAGCGCAGGCCTGCCGCACAGGCGCGCCATCGGTTTCGGGCAATCACAGGTGAGTGGACGCAAACGTGTTCCCTCGCCTCCCGCCATGATTACGGCTTCCATACCAGCACCCCTTTATCTTGTTTTTATGGCGACCGCAAAGAACAGATGCAAATTCGCCGTTTATCGGTACAGACTATAGTATTGCACCGGATACGGGATTTTATCGCGTCTGTTTGTCTGGCAAAAACAAGCTCATGCGAAAAACGCGCTGCCTCACGCCCTATTCTTACAAAAAAATCATGGCAAACTGCATAAAAATCAGGCCCGCAAAAATACCGGCGACCGCAAAACCGGTACGTCCGCCCGCCTGCGCGGAGGGAATCAGCCCCGCAAACGACAGATAAAGCATGATACCCGCCACCCACGCGAACAGCACGCCAAGCAGCAGCGGGCTCATGAACGGACGCAGTACAGTGAATGCCAGCAGCGCACCCAACGGTTCTGAAAGACCGGAAAGCGCTGAAAGATAAAATGCTTTCCAGCGGCTCCCCGTGCCGTAGTACAGCGGTGCGGACACTGCGATGCCTTCCGGAATATTATGCAGGGCGATGGACACCGCCACCGGCAGCCCGATATGAATATCGGCATAGCCCGCCATAAACGTAGCCATGCCTTCCGGAAAATTGTGCAGTGTCACAGCCACGGCAGTCACCGCACCCACGCGTGCCAGCGCCGCCGTTCCATCACTGGCGCTTGTGCCCCGCACAAGTCCGTTATCCGCCTGCGGCAGCACACGTTCAATGCCAAACGCGCACACAAGTCCGATGCATACAAAGGCAAGCGCGAATCCATCTGCGCCCCGTGCGCCCATCTGCTGGACAAGATGCGCCCTTGCCTGCGGCAACAGGTCCGCCATCGACACCAGAATCATCACCCCAGCGGCAAAACCAAGTGAAAATGATAAAAATCGCTTGTTCTCCCGTTTGGAAAACAGCGCAATCAGGCTGCCAACCGCCGTGGCCAGCCCCGCGCCTGTGGAAAGCAAAAATGCCTGCCAAAAACCCTGCAATTGGAACATCTCCATTCCGCCCGCATATGGGGGATATGATGAAAAACGGCTGCACATCCGCCTCAAAACCGCTTCATCTATACAAAAATGATATGAGATCTATGGGATTTGCATTGTATAAGACTCCGACATTTGCTACAATATATAAAAAGCAATCGTAACAATCCGGTGGGAGAATGTGATGGAGCAAAAGTGTAAACAAGTGCAAATCTTTACGGACGGTGCCTGCCGTGGCAATCCCGGTCCGGGCGGTTACGGTGTGATTTTGCGCTTCGGCAGCCATGAAAAGGAACTCTCCAAAGGGTTTGCCGACACCACCAACAACCGCATGGAGCTTTCGGGGGTCATCGCAGGGCTTGCCTGCTTGAAAGAGCCTTGTGACGTCACACTCTACACCGATTCACAATATGTCGCCAACGGCGTTGAAAAGGGATGGGCCAAAAAATGGCGCGCCAACGGTTGGCGAAAAAGCGACAAATCCCCTGCGCTCAACGCGGAATTGTGGGCCGAACTGCTTGATTTGCTGGAGCGGCATCATGTGCACATCGTCTGGGTGAAGGGCCATGCAGGGCATCCGGAAAATGAACGCTGCGACGCATTAGCCGGCGCAGCGGCACTTCGCTGTCAGCAGGCTCCGGCCGAAAACGGCATCTAACTGCCCGGTGTGCCCATCTGCCCATCCTTCTCGCTTCGTAATGCATAGACTGTGCCGCGCCGCAGACGCGGCGGAATTGGAGTGTTTGATATGTCCAGATTCGTATATGCCGACAATGCGGCGACCACTGCGGTCTCTCAAAATGTGCTGGAGAAAATGCTGCCTTTTTTTTCCGAAAAATTTGGCAACCCCTCCAGCATTTACTCTGTGGGACGCACGGCGCGCGAGGGACTGGACAATGCACGCAAACAGACAGCGAATGCGCTCGGCGCCAAACCGGAGGAAATTGCTTTCACCTCCGGCGGTTCGGAATCGGACAACTGGGCCATTCGCGGCGTTGCACATAAAAATATCGATAAGGGACGGCATCTCATCACCACAGCCATTGAACACCACGCCGTGCTGCACACCATGCGCGCACTGGAAAAAGAGGGCTTCTCCGTCACCTATTTGCAGCCGGAGCCAGACGGCCGCATCACGACCGCCGCGTTGGAAGCTGCCATCCGCCCGGAAACCACACTGGTAAGCATTATGTACGCCAACAATGAGATCGGCACAATTCAGCCTATTCCCGCACTCGCACAAATATGCAGAACGCATGGCATCCTTTTCCACACCGACGCGGTACAGGCAGTAGGGCACACGCCCATCAATGTGGAAAAAGACGGCATCGACCTGCTCTCGCTCTCGGCACACAAATTTCATGGTCCAAAGGGCGTCGGTGCGCTTTACATCCGCAAGGGCCTGCGCTTTCCCAATCTCATCGAGGGCGGCTCACAAGAACGTGGCCGGCGCGCCGGCACGGAAAATACGCCCGGTATCGTTGGGCTGGGAGAAGCTATCGCGTGCGCCGGCGACGGTATTGAAAAACGCATGACTCGGGTGAGCGGACTGCGCGACCGGCTCATGGATGGTCTGCTTGCCATCCCTCACACCCATCTGAACGGCAATCGAACACAGCGTCTGGCCGGCAATCTCAATATCTCCATCAACGGCATTCAGGCTGAGGGTCTGTTGCTCCTGCTCGACCAAAATGGCATCTGTGCTTCTGCGGGCTCGGCCTGTGCGACCGGTGCGGTGCAGCCGTCCCACGTGCTTACCGCCATCGGGCTGCCGGAAGATGAAGCACATGCGGCGCTGCGTCTCACACTCGACGATATCAACACGGAAGACGATGTGGATTATATCATTGAAACCATCAACCGGCTGGTCACACATCTGCGCAGTCTGTCGCCCGGATGGGAATCCATGCAAAAATAATACTCGCCTAACAGGAGGAACACGAATGGCCTTGTTTTTAAAAACCTGCACTCTGCAAACCGAGCAATACGGTTTCATCAACATCACGCACACTGTGCAGACTTTTGTTACGCAAACCGGTATACAAGAAGGACTGTGTGTCATATTCTGTCCACATACGACAGCCGGCATCACCATCAACGAAAACGCAGACTCGGATGTTCTGCACGACCTCACCTATACGTTCAACCGCGCATTCCCCAAGCTATCCGCCTATCAGCACATGGAGGGCAACTCGGATGCCCATATGAAATCCACCCTCACCGGCGCCTCCGAAACCATCATAATACACGGCGGGCGTCTTCTTCTCGGTCGCTGGCAGGGTCTCTATTTTTGCGAATATGACGGCCCGCGCGAGCGGACATTCCACATCAAGCTACTAAAAGACTGACATATGCCGTCGTAATGACCGTAAGACCCTCTTGTCCATACCCGCCATACCGGTATCATCCATAGCATCCGACTGGTTCTGCATCCTCTATTACGCCCCCCGGTCGTTCAAAACGATTGGAGGGGCGTTTATGCATTTCAAGCTATTTCTGCGTTGCGTTTTCAGTACTTGTTCTTTTAACGGATTCACCTCAAAAGTGAATAATCGGCATCAGAAACGGAAAAAACAACATCTTTGCACTGCTATAAGGTATCACTATGCGCACGCCAAACAACATCAGACAAATTGCTTCAAGAACCATGATTCGCTGCCATATTGCTGATTGTGAACGAAAAGCGTATAATCATGGAAAAATTAGAGGTATCTCTGCCGGCACAAATCCACGTACAGTTGGAAACCGTTTAAAGCTTCCGTTCAGTTGCAGAAGTATGGAAAAATATAGATGATCTATTTCATGTCGTCTGCCGTCCTGCAAGAAAGGTAAAAGCCATGAACCGTGTGGAAGAAGAGTTCCGGCATCGTCTGTTTGAACTACAGGATTTAAAATACAAAGCGTTCCATTGTAAACTCATGCCGACTGTGAATCCTGATACCGTCATCGGCGTACGCACACCACAACTGCGAAAATTGTCAAAGGAGTTATCCCAATCGCCTGAGGCGGCTCATTTTCTTACCATCCTGCCGCACACCTATTATGAAGAAAATAACCTGCACGGCTTTCTGATCGAGACCATCAAGGATTATGATCCTTGCATTGCTGCCGTAGAGACGTTTCTTCCATACATAAACAACTGGGCCACCTGCGACCTGATGTCACCCAAAGCATTTAAAAAACATCTGCCCGCACTCTATGGGAAGATACCTGCATGGCTGCAATCCGGCCGAACATACACTGTGCGGTTTGGTATCGGAATGCTGATGAAATTTTATCTGGACGCGCATTTCCGGCCGGAAATGCTGGAACTTGTGGCAAGTGTGCAGTCAGATGAATACTACGTCAATATGATGATCGCCTGGTATTTTGCAACCGCACTGGCCAAGCAGTATGAAGCCACACTGCCATACATGGAAGAGCGCCGTCTGGAAAAATGGACACACAACAAAACCATACAAAAGGCTGTTGAAAGCTACCGTATCAGTGATGAAGCAAAGAACTACCTGCGGACGATAAAGATTAAATAAGGCAGGCAACTAAAGGTGAACTCAGCCCTTCATTGTCAGCGAAATACGTTTCTTGGGCTGATCAATCTCCAGAATGCGCACTTTTATGACGTCTCCCACATTCAAAACCTCTGAAGGATGCCTGATAAACCGGTCACAAATCTGAGAGATGTGAACAAGCCCGTCCTGATGGACGCCGATATCAACAAATGCACCGAAGTCAATGACGTTACGCACCGTGCCATAGAGCTCCATGCCCGGTTTCAGATCTTTGATATCGAGGATATCCGTGCGCAGCAAAGGCGGCGGCAACTCGGCACGCGGGTCGCGCCCGGGTCTAAGCAGCTCGGCAATCATATCCTTGAGGGTCGGCAGACCAATATCCAAATTGTGAGCGAGTTTTTCATCTCCTATCTCTGTCGCTTTTTCTTTCAGGTCGCCGATATCCCCTCTTTTCACATTTTTCAAATGCAAACCGCAGATTTCAAGCAGCTTTTGAGCCGCTCCATATGATTCCGGATGGACGGATGTGTTATCTAAAACATTTTCACTTTCCGGAATGCGAAGAAATCCCGCGCACTGTTCAAATGTCCTGGCTCCGAGCTTAGCAACCTTCAACAGTTCTTTGCGGTTTTTAAAAGCACCGTTTTCCTCCCGGTACGTCACAATATTTTTGGCTACGCTGCCGCTGATTCCCGAAATATGTGAAAGAAGCGAAACGGATGCCGTGTTGAGATCCACACCCACGGAATTGACACAATCCTCAACGACCCCGTCAAGTGCCTCATCTAACCGTGCGGGCTTCAAATCGTGTTGGTATTGCCCGACGCCTATGGCTTTGGGGTCAATTTTAACAAGTTCGGCAAGTGGGTCTTGTAATCTGCGTGCGATGGAGATCGCGCTGCGAAGCGATACGTCGTATTCAGGAAATTCCTGCGCGGCCAGCTTGGAAGCTGAGTACACGGATGCACCGGCCTCGCTGACGACCATATACGCAACGTCTAGGTGATATTCTTTGATGAGCGAAGCGGCAAATAGTTCAGTTTCCTTTGAGGCAGTACCATTGCCAATTGCGATGATTTCAACATGGTGCTTTTCAATCAGCGCATGGATGGCAGCTTTTGCTTCCTCCACTTTGCTCACTGGAGGAGTGGGATAAATAACGGTTTTGTCAAGCACCTTGCCGGTTGCATCCACAACTGCGACTTTACAGCCTGTCCGGTACGCGGGGTCCAGCCCCAACGCCACTTTTCCCTTGACGGGCGGCTGCAAAAGAAGTTGCTTGAGGTTTCGGGAAAATTGTTTGAGCGCGTTTTCCTGCGCGCGCTCACTGAGATCATTGCGCACCTCCCGCTCAATAGCGGGGAAAATCAACCGCGCATAAGCGTCCCCTGCGGCCTTTTGCACAAGCGTTGCTGTGTAGGTTCCGTTTTTCACATATTTTTGATAAATAAATCGGAGTGGTTTTTCATCTTCAAGCTCTATGGAAATTTTCAAAAGGTCCTCGCGTTCGCCACGGTCACAGGCCAGCACCCTATGGCTTGGCATTTTCGCGACAGGCTCCCGATACGCGTAATACATGCGATAAACAGAGTCTTTCTCCGCGTTCCCTTTGGAGCAAAAAACGCCAAGTTGCATCGCGGCCGTGCGGATCAGCTTCCGCAGGGCGGCGTCATCGGAGATAGTTTCGGCAATAATGTCCAGTGCGCCGTCAATCGCATCCTCGGCAGAGGGCACCTCTTTTTCCGGGTTCCTGTATTTTTGTGCGGCGGCCTCAACCGCCGCTTTGCCAGCTTGCTGCTGCATGATGAATTCGGCCAGAGGCGCAAGCCCTTTTTCGCGCGCTACGGTTGCCCTTGTACGCCGCTTGGGTCGAAAGGGGCGGTAGATGTCTTCCAGCTCCGCCATGGTTTTCGCGGAATCGATGGCGGATTTAATCTCACCTGTCAGCTTTTCCTGCCCCAAAATGGCCGCTGTAATCTCTCCGCGGCGTTTTTCAAATGAGCGGAGATATCCGAGCCGTTCCCCAAGCTCCCGAAGCACCTGATCGTCAAGCGAACCGGTGAGTTCTTTGCGGTAACGCGCAATAAACGGTATCGAATTGCCTTCATCAATCAATTTTACAATGTTCTTCACATGCTGCTGTTTTAAACTGAATTCAGTTGTAAGGATTTTAATGACATCCATGGTTTTCCTCCGGCGTTATCAAGTAACACGGGTGTGAACTTGCAGTACATTTCAGAAACGTCGCCAGCCCGCTTGCCCTGTCTGCACAATGCAAGCGGTAGACGGTGATGATTATACCATTTTGAACGTTAAATTGCCATAAAACGATGGGGCGGCCTACCCGGCCATGGCCTTCCAAAATCGCAGAGATGCATCGAATCGGGCTGAATTGCGTGCTATAATACTGTTACAACTCATGCTATTCAAATAAGATAAAACAGCGGGGGCTTTATGAAAATACTGATTGACGCGGATGGTTGTCCGGTGGTCGATATCACCGTCCGGATAGCTAAAAAGCACAACGTAGAGTGCTTGATTCTCTGTGACACCTCCCACGTTTTTGAAAAAGACGGGGCCACCACACTGACCTTTTCAAAAGGTGCGGATAGTGTGGATTTCGCGCTGGTCAATCGCGTCGAGGCCGGTGATATCGTCATCACCCAGGATTACGGACTTGCTGCAATGTGCCTGTCCAAAAACGCCTTGGTCATCAATCAAAATGGCATGGCGTACACTGCCGACAACATGGATGCCTTGCTGCTTGCCCGCCACACAGCCAGAAAAATCCGGAATGCCGGCGGCAAACTAAAAGGCCCCAAAAAGAGAATGGCGGGTCAGGATGAGGCATTTGTACAAAAACTCACTGGTTTGCTGGAAAGCAGAGGCGACGCCCGATGACACCCAAGTCCAAGGAAACAACTAACTATTATGCGTATATGCTCCGCTGCGCCGATGGCACCATTTACAGCGGTTACACAACCGCTCCAACCCGCCGCACCGCGGTACACAACAGCGGACGAGGTGCTAAATATACACGCTCCCGCTTGCCGGTAAAGCTGGTTTTCACGGAACACTTTTCAACAAAGAGTGAGGCGCTCAAGCGTGAGGCAGCATTGAAAAGGCTAAGCCATGCGGATAAGCTTTCCTTAATCAAGCAGTCCGCGTATTTAATCAAGGAATAGTCTTGTTTTGCGCTGACGCGGATGGCTTAACATTTTTGAACCAGACACGTGCGCTTGCATGGACAAAAACGACCACAAAATTTCCTGTCTAACTGTTGATTTTTTTAATATGATATTGCCAATAGATGTCGAATCACGTATAATTATGAAAAAGTTGGCATTCATACCAGTTTGCAGATGTATAAGAAGGTCGAAAAATGTATTATGCGCACACAAAATCTGACCCTGAGACCAAAGAACCGTTAAATCCGGAACACTGGCAGACACTTCTCGCACATCTTGAGCAAGTTGCCGCACGCGCACAGAAATTCGGCGATGCGTTCGGGAGCGGAATGCTTGCCAACCTGTGTGGTCTGTTCCATGACCTCGGCAAATATTCCGATAAATTTCAGAGGCACCTGCTGCAAAACGGCCCACGGGTTGACCATTCCACGGCAGGGGCGCAGGAGCTTTCCCGCAGATTCGGCACGCTGGGATTTCTCTTGGCCTACTGCGTCGCCGGACACCATGCAGGTTTGCCCGATGGCGGCACAAAGGCCGCCACAGCGGACGACCCTACTCTCTCCGGTCGGCTGAAGAAAAAAGTGGAACCCTATGACGGGTACACAACAGAGCTTAATCTGGAAAAAGAAATACAAGAACTGCAACTTCCCCTCCAGCCGTTGGAGGGAGCAGGCTTCTCACTCTCATTTTACATCCGTATGCTGTACTCTTGTTTGGTAGACAGCGATTATTTAGATTCCGAAGCCGCTATGAACGGCACCGTCGAGCGAAAAATTGGCGAGGACATTCCCGCACTTGCGGTCAAGCTGGAAGAATACATCCAGCGTTTTGGGGAGCCGGATAACGACATCAATCGGAAACGCACCCAGATCTTGCGGGACTGCATGGCACATGCAGAGTGGGAAAAAGGGCTCTATACCCTCACCGTCCCCACTGGTGGCGGCAAAACCATCTCCTCGCTTGCCTTTGCACTCGAGCACGCCAAGCGGCGTGGTATGCGCCGGGTAATCTATGTCATTCCTTACAATTCCATTATTGAGCAGAACGCTGCCGTCTTCAAGAAGATTTTGGGCGAGGAGAATGTTCTGGAGCATCACTCCAATTTCAATTATGATGATTCCAGTGAGCAGCTCATTCGCCAAAGGTTGGCTACGGAAAACTGGGACATGCCGGTTATCGTCACCACGACCGTGCAGTTCTTTGAATCGCTGTTTGCCAACCGCTCATCCAAATGCCGCAAACTGCATCATCTTGCCGACAGCGTCATCATCTTTGACGAAGCACAGATGCTTCCGCTTCCATACTTAAAGCCATGCGTTCGTGCCATCGCCGAGCTGGTTTACAATTACGGCTGCACGTCGGTGCTGTGCAGTGCCACGCAGCCCGCGCTGGGTGAGCAGTTTCCCAAAGAACTGCACATGAGGGAATTGTGCAGCGGCACAGGCAAACTGTACTCGTTTTTTCGCCGCACGGAACTCATACAGGTCGGGCCGCTTTCGGATGCGGAACTTGCAAAGCGACTAAACATGGAAAAGCAGGTGCTGTGCATCGTCAACACCCGTGCACAGGCACAGGCGCTGTTCCTGCTGTTGCAAAAGGAAGGCTCTTTTCATCTCTCTACATTGATGTATCCCAAACATCGTTCTCAAGTGCTGGATGAGATCCGACAGCGGCTGCGGAACGGAAAGCCTTGCCGGGTGGTGGCGACCAGCCTTATCGAAGCGGGCGTAGACGTGGATTTCCCCGTGGTCTACCGCGCACAGGCCGGTCTGGATTCCCATATTCAGGCGGCCGGGCGCTGCAATCGCGAGGGCAAGCGCGACATCTCCCCTGTTTATATTTTTGAGCCGGAGGAAAAATACCAGAAGCATTTGCTGCATATGCAAAAACGACCGGCGGAGATTGCCTGTTCGGTCGCGGGGCAATTTGCCGACGGCGCTTCTCCGGAGGCCATTACCGCCTATTTCCAACAACTCTATCATGCGGAAAACGAAAACCTGGATAACAAGGACATCGTCAAGCGTTTTGAAGAGGGATATGAAAAAGGACTGCGGTTTCCGTTCGCGACGGTGGCGAGCGAATTCCAGCTGATTGAGAATACCACCCGTTCCGTCCTAATTGCGAATACGGACGATGCACACAAACTGGCAGAAGCACTTCGGCTGGGGCAGCGCACCCGGAAACTGCTGCGGCAGATGCAGCAATACTGTGTCAACATTTATGAAAACCATTATCAAGCACTGTATGGAGCCGGTTGCATTCAGCCCCTGGACAACGAGATCACCGAACTGATTGACATAGAGAAATATTCAGAGCAGACCGGGTTGGAGGCAAAGTCCGACACCGGCGTGGGTATATTTGTGTAAAGTGCAGAGAAGCAGGGCAAATGCCCTGCTTGTCTGCACATTTCTTACAATATAAATGAA
>NZ_JBDNLG010000087.1:0-12725 GCF_047718355.1 Ethanoligenens sp. | reverse complement strand
GATATAATACTTTTAACTTAATATAAATTAATTGTCCAAGAATTATCTTTTTAAAGATCCAAAAACAGTCTGTAGATGGATCGTCTCGGTCGATTTCCGGACCTTTTTTATAATCGTCATATGTCAACGAATAAACTTCATCTTTTACAACATGCCACATAATTCCCAATTCAGCCAGCGTTTTGAGATTTTTAGACCGACATACGGGTATAAAGCGCCCCTTATCAATTGCCTCTCGTACATTACATAATAATGATTCGACATCTTCTTGATTGCTTAGTGTCGTAACAAACACCGTCCTTTATGTTGGCGCTCGTGGTATCATATGATACCGTCATTCCAGTATATGCCGTGCATTTGCATATGTCAAGATAATTTATGACATTTTAAGACATTCAATTAAAGAATATAAAAAGAGCGACAGTCTGCCTACTCCGCTCCCCAATCTTGCGCATATAAAAGCTCGTCACGATCAGTATTCCCGCATGCGCCGCTCGCACTGATGGACTCCGTCCAGATAATTGTGGGTATTGCTGTCTTGCAGCAGACCCACGTTGGCCACCAGCTTGCTTGGGATCTCTCTATGTTTTTCCATCATAGAGCGGATTGTCGTTTGGGTCGAACAAGGATCACATCCAGTCGTGGTAATACATGCAATCAATCAAGTTCAGGCTCAGCGAGCGCCACGGCAGATGGGTGAACGGGCACAGGTTTCTCGGCCGAGCGACCATGTTCAGGTTCGGCGATCAGTTGGTGCACGGTCGGTGCGCGGGAGGTCTGGCGGGCAGGCGGTGCCCGGTGGTGCTTGGTAGGCCAGGCAGACAGCTGGTGTCCAAGCGGTGAGAGCGGTAGGTTCCGTCAAGCAACTGGTTTCACGCGGTGCGCGGCAGGCCTAGCGAGCAACCGATGCCCGGCCGGCGCGGGCAGGTTTTGGGTGGTCGGCTGGCGCCCGGTCGGTACTCAGCAGGTCTGGCGGGCAACTGTGTCCAATCAGTGCACGGCAGGTTTGGCGATCAGCCGGTTCCCGGTCAATGCGCGGGAGGTCTGGCGAGTGGCCGGTACCCGGCAGGTGCGCTATAGTCAGTCTGTCGGACGAATGCAAATGGCCCATATTGCCACCTGCAACCGCAATCCGTAGCTAAGCCCCTCTGCATAACCGCCTACAATGGATTTGAAGTTTGCCCGCAGGTTTACCCCTCTGTCCATCACAGGAGCCATCATGGCCGCCGCAGAGCAGTTCAGATAGCCCATCTTGTATTGGCCTTTGCCGCAGGCACGACCACTGCATTCCAGTCATACAGGATGTCCCCAATGTCCAGCAATCCCATGCATTAAAGCAGGAACCGCTCACAAGCCAGTTTTAAGGCCTGTGAGCGGTTCTTTTGATATGGGGTTCTTCCCACCTTGGTTAATCCAGTTTTGGCCGTTCAACGTGCAGCAACCGCATAATCTCTTTTTCAGATTCCAATACCCGTTCGGCAATGAACTCCACAAATAACTGGTCGTCGTGATGAGCACGCTCAAGCAGTGAGATATATTCGTGCCGCAACACCGGCGGGATGACTGCCAACATATAGCCGTCTTGAATTAGGGCGGTATTCATAAGCAGACGGGAAACACGGCCGTTACCGTCCGCAAATGGGTGGATGAACACGAATCGCTTATGCAGTTGCGCGGCAAACTCTACCGGATGGAAGCGGTTCCGCTCGTTGGTTACCCACTGAAACAGTGCTTTGATTTCTCCGGATATCCGCTCAACCTCGCACACAGGGTATTTAGAACCTGTGATAATGGCCGGACCTGTGCGATACCGCCCGGCATGGGCATCGTCAATCTCTGTGTAGAACATCCGATGCATGGTCAGCATGTCGGCCTCAGCGATCTGTCGGCTTTCCAGCAGGGTAAACATAAAATCATAGGCCTTTGCATGGCCGAGAGCTTCAAAGGTGTCTTTGAGCGGCTTCCCGCCAGCAGTAAGGCCATCTTCCAGCAGCACCTTGGTCTCACTTTCGGTAAGTGTGTTGCCCTCAATGGCATTGCTTGACCATGTTAAACCTATGCGGTAATAATCCCGTATCTCTTTGAGCATGTCGCCCTCAAACGGCCGCATAGTATCAATGGCTGCCTTATAGCGATCAATTTTTTCAAAGATAGTCAAAACATTACCTCCATGGTCAATTATGCCACTCGACCAGGGTAATTCACGACTGCGATTTCCGCGACGTCTTTCTGCATGGCATTCACGATCCGCTCTAATTGTTTTGCGGTTTCGTTGTCATAGGAAGCTTCACCGCACTGACTGCACACCATGGAAGGAACATTTTTCACTATAACGATGCAATTTCCCACGTCCACCATAAAAGTGGTGGCCTTTTTCTCTAATTTTCCTTTGCAATAAAAGCAATCCACCGTTTACCGCTCCTTCCTGTGCTTAAAATCTGGTTTCCATTCGTCCGGGTTAGGGTAATAGGCGGTTATGAACCACAGCTTTTCAGGTGCAACGCCGCAAACCACATGCAGCGGATGCCCTGTCATGAGGATGGCCAAAATCAAACAGCTCGGATATGGGGTATCATCCCGATACTCTTCTATTATCTCCCCATTCATTATAGCATACTTAACATCATCTGTAGAGATGCCACGCTGGATCAGCCGGGCCATTACATGATAAGTCCATTGCATAGCGCCTGACCGGCAGAGCTGCCGGATTATTTCAATTTCCATTTGCGTCCTCGTCCTCTACATACTCCATAATGTCGCCGGGCAAGACACAAAGCCTTTATGTGAGCGGATCATTGCTGGTGTTCGGCCTTATCCCTCTGCATAGTCTCGTCAATGGCTCGATTGACAAATGCATTAACGCTCTCGCCTTTAGACTTTGCGTGATCCTCAATTTCCGCTTTGTGCCCTTTGGGCACAGCAACATTGATTCGGTCGTACGCCTTTTCATTGTACTTATTATTCGCACGAATTCGTGCTTCACTGTTTTTCTTTTCCGGCACGCATCTCACCTCTTTACTTACATAATTATACCACCAAACCATACAATTAACAAGTGTATACATTGCCCAAATACCGCACTTAAACATTGTATATTCTGCGAATAGCATGTACTTAATAAGTGTAATATAATAGAGACATGGAAAGGAGGTGAGCGCCATGAAGTACAGCATGTCAACCATATGCCGGACAGCAAACATCCTCACCCACCGCATGAACCGCTCGCAAGCATTCCGCTTGGCGTGGGCACTGGCAAAGGCTCAACTGGTGGAGAATGTGGCAGGCGTTCAGTATGGCCGCAGGCAGGACGCAATCCAGCACCTCACTATGTACCCGGAAAGCGCTATCCATTTCCACCTGATGCGTGAGCGGGACAACCTGTATGATGTCAATGCGGTGGCCGTATCTGCCGAAGTCGTTGGCAAAGGCCAATACAAGATGGGTTATTTGAACCGTACTGCGGCGGCACTGGTGGCTCCTGTAATGGATAGAGGCGTAAGCCTGCGGGCGAACCTCAAAGCCATTGTAGGCGGGTACTTCGAAGGTATGAGTTACGGACTGCGTCTGCAGGTGGCAATATGAACCGCTCGTGTTCATCTGAAAAGCGGCTAAAGGCAACCGCCCCAGTTGTTGGCGCAACGGAAGCGGCTCAGTGAAAATCTTTCAACACCATCATTGTACCATGCCTGTGTAGAAAAGCAAGGCATAGGAAGGAAATCACCATGAACACAATCCAAACCATCACACGATTGGAGGCACTTATTGCCTCTCTGGCGGGTTGCTCTGCCGAAGACTACCATGAAATTGAGGATGCCACTATACGCGGTCTTGAGTGCGCCAGAGTGGCCTTAGTTATGAAAGGGGATACAGCTAAATGAGTAAAACCGCAAAAGAGAAAGCTGTTGCGCCGGTTAATATGGATGCCGCAGGGTATCGCCGCAAGATTATTGGTATGGTTTCAGAAATCAACGACACAAAAAGCCTGCAAACCCTCTATGACATAACCAATTCATACAGCCTACGCAAAGGGGAGCCGCTCAAAGATTTGTCCAAAGCCGAATTGATGGAAAAGCGTATCTATTGGTATCTCTCGCGTATCCGAGACCCTAAATATTTGAAATTCATATGCGGATACGTGTACCGCTTGTTCTTGAAATTGGCCACAGAATAATTGCACCATTGCAGTCAACTGCAAAACCAAAAGAGCTGTTCGGCTCCGAAATCACGCATGCCTTTTTTGTCTATATGGAAATTTTTCCTACGGAAATTTTAGGCCGATTTTGCAACACCAAATTTCCCGTTTTCTTCTCGAAAAATTACGCATTCGGACGTGATTTGCTGACCTTTCGAACGATTATCTTCAAATAAAGGCAGGTTCGGAAGTGGATACGTATTGTTGTATGTAAAATCCTCCCAAGGAAGGAAATCGAGAAAGTTTTTTTAACACCTACAAAACACGCGGGCCACAGGCATGCGCATTTCCGTAAATGTCCCGACAGTACCTTGAATATTTTTGGAGCCACGACCCGTGCGACCTGTCTTCCCAAATGTGTAATACCATCCATGTTACCCCCGTGGCAGCCACAATACGGCGCCATTAAGGCCGACCACGTTCATGCTTAGACATCAACCGCTCGCGTCGCTCGGCCAGCCGCTCAACGGCAGAACTTGCACCGTTCTGAAATGCCGTCAATCCCACCTGCAAAAAGAAGTTGGTGTGCGCGTCTATGTACAGCTCCCGGCCTACCGCTCGAACCTCTTTCATCAATCTTAGCCTACGCATGCCTTTATCGTGGCTCTGCTTCGCTTCTGCTAAGGCTATTCGCTCCATAGCGGCAATTTCGCGAAAGGAATGGCAGTACAGATAATGCGCCTTTATAACGGTGGCTTGCATCGATTCCAGCTTGTCCACACATTTCATAACAACAGAAAACGCGCGTTCTGTATCCAGCCGCTCCAGCATGTCATTTATGATGTGCCGATCCTCTTTTGCTTCCAAGATATTTTCCACCGTCTGGCTGCTGCCGTCATCCTCGGCGCCGGCGGGCTGATCGATGGACACAGCGTTCAGTAGCGCATCCCTTCTCGTTGTGCGGATTCCTAATTCAGTGGCAAACGCGGTCTTTAAATGATAGGTAAGGTACGTGGTGAAAGCAAATCCCCCATCTGGTGCAAAGTCTTTAACAGCCCGGGCCATAGCCAAGTAACCGGCCTGCATCAGATCATCCAACTCAACCCGGCTTGTATGCCCATCATCCGGCAGCCGGCGCCTTGCTTTCATGCGCACCAGCCGCTCGATCTGCTTCCATAATTGCAACATTGCTTTCTGGTCGCCCTGCTGAGCCTGTATGGCCAATTCTTCGTTTGTCATTGACGCTGCCCCCCGCTCATGATAAAATACAAGCGGATATTGTTTTTTGGGAGTTGCAAGGCTCTTTTTTATTTTTTCCGCAATATTGTTTTACTTATGGTGGCTATAATGGCCACCATCTTTTTGTATATACCTATGTATAGGTGCTATCCGTGCATTCAACTGCAAAAGCCACCTGCTATATTACAGCCTGTGCGAAATCGGCATTACACCTCTTTAGATAGGATTTTTCGGGCAGTTTCAGACTGTCTTTGCGCATTCGAACGTAAACATAGGCACCGGGTACGAAGCTGCTATACTGGATTTTCATGTCAAGAAACCTGTACCCTGTGTTTGCTTTTTCAAACATCGTCGGGGCGTTGCTTTCATTTCGCGCGATCTTCTCCACTTGCCGTTTTGTCACCTTGCAATCTGCAATGGTCGGCTTGGGAATTTTTAAGTTTTGGCTTCTCCCCCAACGTTTGCGGCCCTTCTTTTGTGCCTTTGCTATATATCTGGCAAGGCCAGTCAATTCAAATTCGTCCGGTTGAAGCCGATGAGCTTCGCGGCGCGCTCCACAGCTCCACAGCTTTTCAATTTCGTCCCGACCCAAGTCTCCCGACATGATGATGTGAACGTGGTAACGAAGGATCAGTTTGCCGTTCTTGTCCTTTTCAGGTCGCCCCTCAATTGTGTAAATATACCGAAGCTCTGGCAGGCTAAGCAGCTTCCTTCTGTACCTGAGTCTCTTGATATAGTTCGCAACATTCCTGTGTGCCTGCTCATCTGTTTCTGGCAAATGCGCATCATCAAATGTGCCGGTAAACCATATGTCGCGACTATCAAAATTAAGGTTTGTGAGCCGTGCAATATACTTTTTGGAATTTTTATCATTCAGATTTTTTTGTTCCAATCGAGATGGTTTCGACCTTTTAGCGCGAGCTGCATCGTTTCGACTGATCCACAATGGAAATATTTCGCATTCAAGAAGGTTTCCACACTTGAACGTCTTGACCCGATACCGAAACACGCCTTTATGTCTGAGGTTTTCAAAGCGTTCCTGCTGATTGTCTGCCAAACCAAAGGCTTCCAAATAATTTTCACTGCTGTACGGCATTCTTTTCACCTCTGCATCTCGGAAGGTTTCGACGAGATGGCAATACTCATTACAAGGGCTAAATGCGCCTTGTGCGGCGCATAAGGTTGACTTCTGCCGTAAGCATGGTATAATTATACAAAGAGTTTATACGGCAAAAGGAACCACGGGCGGCTTGTGTGATGGCAAGCTGCCCGCCTTTTTTATGTTATTTTCAATATAGGAGCCGCTCACACAGCGGCCCTGTGGGTTCTGGCCGCTCATGCCGGATGACATTTAGGCTTTTAGCAGATTTGCACCCGGTAACACTTTGCTTCTGCTTGTGATTGTCGCATTCGCAGTGTTCGCCCGGATCAAGCGCGGCTCCGCAATGTGGGCAGATATGATAAAACAATGTTCATTCCTCCACTTTGGTCCAGCCTCTTACAGCGTGTACGTAACGAACGCGGCCGGTTCTCGACCGGGATACTTCGACATTTCTTTGCCCAGCTGGCGTATGATAGTGCTGGCTGTTTTGACCTGCTGACGGGCTTTCCCTCGATTTTCAATCGTGGTATACCGATCGGCCGCAACTCCGCGCGAATCTTCACGAAGCAAATCCAAGGCGAACGCAATCATGCTCAGCTGCTCGTATGTAAAATCTGCTGGGTTCATTTTGCCGTTCCTCTCTTTTCAGTTTGAGAAAAGCCGACGGTCATGCGGGCAGGCATGGCCGTCAATTCTTTTCTGCTTACGATGCTACGGGCACCAGCCGCTCACAGACATCCGCTTCATTCACCTGCCGGATTGCTTCCTGTCGTGCGCGGTGCATAGCGTCCGCGATTTTCAATTCGTGCCGACGTACTGCGTCCTCCAGTTCATCCCGCAAGGTCGCATAGGCAATCGCATTTGCCTTTTTTCGACTACACCGATATTCTTTGGTTTTACTGGGGCGCTGTTGAATTTCATAACCCCTTTTTTGGGCGCGATCCTCTATAATCTGAAGGTTGCAGCAAATCTTTTGCCCAAAATCAAGAAGGTGCTCTTTCTCTGCGTACAAGTAAATTCCCGTCTGCATAATAGTCTCTGGTTCGCGTATCCGGTCCATAGCCCCTTTCCAATAGCAGGATTCAACGATTTCATCATCTGGAGAAATCGGATACAGGGCATATGTCTGACGAACATCCCGAAGAATGTTTGAAAAATTTCGCAGAGTCCGCATCACTTCTGCTTTGCTTTTGGGATCTGAGAGATCATAATATGCCAAGCGGTCTGAAAATAGATATTTCTCCGTTCTATTCATTTGCAACTTGTTGTACTTGTTTTTGATACGCTTGCGCTGCCACCCGCCCAAATCGCCGTTGCCACGCATAATTCCGCACATCCTTTCACAAGTAATCCCGGCTGTTTTTGCAAGACATTCTGTTCCAATATCTCTTGCCGCAATTCTTTCTGCATGGATGTTTGGAAACCGGAGACCGGCAAACATATTCAACACCTCGGCTTGGGTCGTGTACGACTGGAATCGGTAGCTGGGGATGTCCAACAGTCTTTTCAGCGCTTTTTGATATGACATAATATAACCTCCTGAATTTTGGGTATATGGTTGAAGGCTACCCGGCAATATGCTATACTGCATTTATTGGGCTTGGCCTTATCGGCTGGTTCTTGCAAGACTTCTGCACGGCTTCCTACGGCGGGTGCAGAGGTCTTTTTTGCTGCCTTTATATTGTGCTGCCGCTCTCTGCGACGTTTCTATGCGGCGCTTTTTCTTATATCGGCGGTATTTCCGGCAAAGAGCCGGTCCGTATTCCGCAATTGCGCCGCCAATGCATAGTGGAATTAAAAAGATTACCATAAACACCAGTATGTACGTCACGGCGACGGTGGTTTCAGAATCCATGCTGTTTTCCCCCATCCTATTATCGGCTGTGGATAACGCGGATTTTCCCAGTCTGCTCCACTGGCCACACACCTGGCGCTTGTCCAGTTTCCAGATAAGCGGCCAGCACATCGGCGTTAATCAGGTGCTTTCTCCCGGCTAGCACATACGGGATCACACCCTTCAGCAACAGGCCGCGGATGAAATGCGTGTTGACATTCGTGTCGGGATCGTTGTATTTGTATTCGGCGGCCAGCTGTTGGGCCGTCCTCATTCGTGGTACAGACATTTTTCACTCAACCCTCTTTCGGCGTGCTCGCTTGTTCTGTTCATACCGCCGGGCATTGTCCATGTGCTCGCGGTGGCATTCATTGTCGAGCAACAGCCCCATTGTGGATTCCAGCTTCATCTTGGCGGTCGCCATGTGCTCGCCGTCCGCGCCCTCGTCATATACAGCAGGATCAAACACCGCGCGCATCCAGTCGTGATAATCAAGACAATGGCATAGAATTTCGTACAGAATTCTCTTTTCGGTCAAACTCAAATCAGAATTCATTTCATCACTCTCCCATTAATCAGTGCCGCTTGGCAGACACACCCGACCGGACAACGGCCGCCTTCACGATGGACAGAAAGATTTCCCGCAGTCGGGGATCCTGCTCAATCACATCCAGACGGTTTGCGGCTTTTACGGAAGTCTTAGCACACCCTTCTTTGGCCATGCGGGTGCGGTAATTGTCCAGCCGCCGGTTTAGGTCGCAGTGGGCGCGCCGCTCGAGTTCCTCATACAGAGCCGCTCGAATATGTTGATATGCATTGGCGTTGCCTGCGTTTTTGGCTATGTGGTTCAACATCCGGTTGACATTGTTTCTCCAATCATCCGGGTGGAACACCACGGCCTGCTGGATCGTTTCCACGCTGTCGCTAATCTGTTGGTTGGAAGTTTCCAGTGCCTTGAGCCGCTCGTCCTGTTGCCTGGCAACCTTTAGCATCTGCTCAAAGCAATCCAAAGGATTGAGCGGCTGCTGACGTATCCCTTTGTCAACCACATAACTGCCATGCTCAAGCACAGCTGGTATAACCTCGTCGAATATCCAGCTTTCAAACCTCTCTGCGCTTGGAAGTTCACTATTTGCAGCTAAACGGCACAGATTTCCTTTGGTGATGAACTTGGCCTGTTGAGTGCGGCCCATTCCGTCTATGATGTCGTGGAATACGACCCCATCCGTCTTACAGTGCCGAATAATAGCATCTCGGCTGTTTGAATACCCAAGAGCTTTTGCCACGTCGGCCCCACAGAAGGTCATTGAACCATCTGCTTCTGTGAATGTGCGAATTTCCCCGAAATCGGAGTTCTCAAATATTTGCAATTCCTTTGGCCTGTATGTTTTTATCATACCCGCGTGCTCTCTTTGCCTGAAATTTCCGTGATAATAACACGAATGCGCGTCTTTTCCTCGTTCGTCAGTTCGTGCCGAAGTTTGCGTGAAAATCCAAAATCTCGCATGTTTAGTGCATCAGCAATTTGCCACAAATACACTCCTGCCTTTTTTGCTTCTATTTTGATGTCCTGATTTGCCATATTGTCCTCCTATTATTATTGTAATCCGACGAGTATTGCTATATAATACAATCATGAACAATGCAACAACAGCAGTTCATAAACATAAAATAGCACAAATTTGTTTCGCGGTCAATACCATAGTGAACAATATTAATTTTTTTTTTACAATAATGAACGGAGGGGGACACATGACCGGCACCGAAGTTAGCAAAGCCTTTTCTCAAAAATTATCAGCCTTAATTGAGGATAAGCGAAAGAGTGGAATGGGTATCAGAGAAATTGCTAATAGAGTTGGTATCTCAACGGGAGCTCTTTCAAAGTATCAAAATGATGCAGCGGCTCCAGATATAAATGCATTATGGAAAATTTCCCAATTCTTTAATGTCTCTACAGATTATTTGCTTGGATTATCTGATTTTCCTAATGCAAAGCTGGAATTGAACGATTTCCTTAAAACAAGTGAACAAAACAATGACGACATAAAGAACTATCAAACATGTCAAAAATATGTCGCATGGATTCTTAATGACATCTTCAGGGATGATGTAAGTCCAATAAAACGTAGCAGTGCCCTTGCCGCTTTCGGCTATCTTTTAGAGGATATATCCCAACTAAGGCGAATTTTATATATAACTGGCAAGCCCGAAAAGCCAGATTTTATTAAGGCGCTCGATGGGTCTGCCCAAAATACAGCGATGTACATTCGCACAGGCAGGCTAAAATTCGATGCCAAAGAGTTTCAATTCTGTGAAAAGGCCCTGTATGCCTTTTTGGCTCAATACTATGAAATCCTTTGGGAAAATGAGCGCCTGCATCCAGACCCCTTATTGAGCAATATTCAATCTTCCACCTCAGATGTGAAAGAAGGAAAGACCCATGGCGACCATTGAAAAGCGCGGCAGCAGCTATCGCATTATTGCCAGCGGTGGTTATGACCGCACGGGCAAGCAAATTCGTAAGCGCATGACATGGACACCCGCCCCCGGCATGACTGCTCGGCAGGTGGAAAAAGAGGTTGAGCGGCAGGCTGTTCTTTTCGAGGAGCGGGCGAAAAACGGGCAGTTCATGGATGCAAACATACGCTTTGCGGACTATGCCGACCTATGGATGAGCGGATACGGCGAAAAACACCTTGCCCCCAAAACCATTGCAAGGTACAAGGCGTTGCTGGTGCGCATCAATGCCGCTCTCGGCAATATCCGGTTGGATAGGCTCCAGCCCCACCACATCACGGAATTTCTGGCCAACCTTGAAGAAGACGGCATCCGGGAAAACACCGCCTATGCGGCGGCAGGGCTTGACAGGGTACTGAAAGAACGCAGAATCACACGGCAGGCACTTGCAGACGCGGCCGGCATTGGCATCAACACCGCCATGGTGGCCGGTCGTGGGAAAAATGTGTCCAAAGAGACGGCAGAGCGGATATGTGCCGCTCTCAATCTCAAATTTGAGGACACCTTCACCGCGCCGGAGGGCAAAACCAAGCTGTCCGAAAAGACCATTCTACACCACTACCGGCTGATTTCTGACATTTTGAACGCGGCGGTTATGGATGACCAGATCATTCTTGCCAACCCGGCCGCTCGCGTGCGTCCTCCAAAGTGTGAGCGGCAGGAGGCGGTATACCTGGACGAAAAACAGGCAGCACTTCTGCTTGAACTGCTTGAAAAAGAACCAATGCAGTATAAAACGGCAATCACGCTGCTTCTGTACTCCGGTATGCGCCGTGGGGAGTTGCTGGGTCTGGAATGGCCGGACATCGACTTTGGGAACCGGATTGTCAGCATCGTCCGCACGTCACAGTATATCGCTGGGCAAGGCATCATCACCAAAGAGCCGAAAAACGAAACCAGTACCCGCGTTATTAAGCTGTCGGCGTCTGCAATCGACCTGCTTCGGCAATACCGCGTCTGGCAGAATGAGCAGCGGCTTGCCATCGGCGACCAGTGGAAGCCCACCCGGCGGCTTTTCACAGCATGGAATGGCGCACCCATGCACCCGGACGTGCTGAGCGGCTGGTTCGGCGACTTCATCAAACGGACAGATCTGCCGAAGATCCACGTTCACAGTCTGCGGCACACCAACGCCACGCTGATGATCGCGGGTGGTGAGGATATTATGACGGTATCGCGTCGGCTCGGTCATGCACAAGCGTCCACTACCACGAACATTTATGCCCACGCTATCCAGTCCGCCAATGCCAAGGCAGCGGAAACGCTGGAAAATCTCTTGAAGCCCGGTACCGGCAAAGCGTGACCTGATTTGCATTCGACTGCAAAACCGCTCTCCCGGATATGAAGAAATCCCCTGACGATCATTTTCGATCAATCAGGGGATTTTGGCATTTCATGTGGCCAGCGGCGATCATCGAGCCAACTTATCCATCATTTCGGCGTGCTTCTCATTTGATTTTATGATGGCTCTCATTACGTCTTCCATTTTCGCGATCGTATAGGCCGCCGTAATCTCATCTGCCTGCTCGTTTTTCTCCTTGTCCATCTGCTCATTCCTCTTTCACGGTAGAAGCCTGTCGCCCGCTCCTGCTGTAACATTCCCGCGACCAGCGATGCAATCCACCCGTAAACCCCCGATGGGGTTTATGGCAGCTGTCCGGCACAAAAATTTTTTGCGTTTCATTCATAGTATGGTCTGTAGCCGCTCGCGTAAACCCCAATGCAAACCCCTTAGCAGGTGTTTTTTGAGCAATAAACCCCAAATAAACCCCAAAACCGGCCTTTTAAGCAAAAAGAAAACCGCCCACCCTTGCCATATTTGGCTTAGGTAGACGATTTGTTTTGGTTGCGGGAGCAGGATTTGAACCTACGACCTTCGGGTTATGAGCCCGACGAGCTAC
>NZ_JBDNLG010000086.1:0-12730 GCF_047718355.1 Ethanoligenens sp. | reverse complement strand
TGTCAATCCTTTTTTGAAAGGTTTTTCGACAAATTGCACTTTTTCATATACAGATGACATAAAATAGAAAACGGCCTATTTGCTATTTGTCAAATATTCTCTTATAATAAAGTTAGAAAATACATATCCATACCATCTTATGCTTGATTGAAAAGGAAGTGAGCCAATGGACAACATCATTCCCATTCCCTGCCGTGCAGTCGTCTGTGGAGACTCCATATCAGCGGGAGTTCTGTTTGATGACGCAAGCGGCCGCCACATCAAAGACGAAAACGGATTTGTAAATACCCTCAAAAAGTACTGGAATGGTTCAATCGTCAATCTGGGCAAGTTTGGAAACACCATCGGGCGGGCACTTCCCCGCTTAAAAAAGCAATTGGCAAAGGAAACTCCAGATTTAGTTTTTATTGAATTAGGTGGAAACGACTGCGATTTTAATTGGAAAGAAATCGCCTCTGCGCCGCACATGGAGCATACGCCCAGCACCACGGTAGAAGATTTCGAGCGTCTGCTACTTGAAACCGTGCAGGATCTGCGTATGCAAGGTATCAGACCTGTACTGTCGACTCTCCCGCCCGTTGATGCAGATCGGTATTTCCAGCGGATAAGCGGCGGAGACCCTGTCATGGCAGCACAGATTTTAAAATGGCTTGGAAGTATCTCACATATCTATTGGTGGCATGAGCGTTATAATGCCGCTGTGCTGCGCGTTGCCCGACGTACCGGTGCCTATTGGGTCGATCTGCGCGGCGCGTTTCTGGCATTGCCAGATTTTCGCCCGTTGATTTGCACTGATGGCATCCATCCGAATCGGGCAGGACAAGCGCTTATCGCCCACACGCTGGAGTGCGAACTGCAAGCCCATTGTCCAGAGATCCTGATGAAATCCTCCGTCATTTGACGAACCGGAACCATACTCTGCCCCATTCTGACCGTCCGGTCGGAATGGGGTTTTTTAGGCTTTCCTTTTTCTTTTCAAAGCGTACCACCTGCTCAAACCACAATCAGGTCGGCAAAAATCATGTGCTTTTGCAAACATGTGTATACCATCCGTTAATTACGTCAAGACTTTCAGCAGACATAAGGTAAAGGATGGATTTTAAATATGCTCAAAATTGAGAAAGCAATCCTGGTTGGATTTTTAGTTGCCGTTATAGCGATGATGACCGCTAACTTCTCCGCATTTGCCGCACAAAGCAGTGATATCCGCCAGAAAGTATTTCGGCTGCATATTCTCGCCAATTCTGACAGCAAAGCCGACCAGTCATTAAAATTACATGTGCGCGACCGCATTTTAGAAAAATCGGCAACCTTGTTCCAATATGCCGATAACAAGGTGCAAGTCATTTCGGAAGCACGCACCGCCCTGCCGCAGATTGAAGCCATTGCACGCGATGAGATTCACCGTGAGGGATATACTTATCCGGTAAAAGCGCGTATTGTACACATGTATTTTAACACCCGCGTTTATGGTAACGTCACGCTCCCCGCAGGGGATTACGACGCACTTCGCATCACCATTGGCGCGGCCAAAGGACACAACTGGTGGTGCGTACTCTTCCCGCCGCTCTGCCTGCCGTCCGCCGAGGGAGAAGAAAAGCTCGCTGAAAATCTAACGCCCACTGAAGATCAAACCGTCAAACAAGGCAGCCAACCGCAGATACAGGTGAAATTCAAAACGCTGGAGCTTTGGGAGAGCCTCAAGGACACTGTATCGTCTTGGTTTAGCAAATAGCGGGGCATCGTTCATTTGTATGTGCCAACACAGGGGGTTTTTATGAAATCCAAACGTCTGGTCGGTCTGTTTGCCGTGTTCATCGCGTTGTTTGGGCTGCTCATTGTGCGCCTGGTGCGCCTCGCCCAGCCGGACAGTGCCATTTCACAGGCTGCGCAGACACATGGCAGTTACAACCTCAAGCTGGGCGTGGAACGGGGAACTATTTACGACACCAATCTGAACTCGCTTGTTAATACGCAATCCGCTTATATTGCGGTGGTACGTCCCCAGAAAAATCCGAGTACACAGTTTGCCGCGCTCTCGCCACACGTGGCAGATTGGGATGATTTAAAGAAAAAGCTCAGTACGCGTCTGCCGTTCAGCATCCGTGTCAACACTCCCAATCTGAAAGCACCGGGGGTTCTTGTCGTTCGGATGGACCAGCGATATAGCGGCAGTGACATTGCCCCACAGCTCATCGGCTATCTGGACAGCAGCGGCAACGGCGCGGCAGGACTGGAAAAATCATATAACGCCGTGCTTGCACAAAACACACAGACGCTTTATGCCGATTTTCCCGTAGATGCTACCGGACGTTCGCTGACCGGTCTGCCTCCCGAAATTCGCCAGGAGGGTGAAAGCCACACAGGCGGCATTGTGCTCACCATCGACCGTGACATACAGCAAGCCGCTCAAAAGGCCGCAGACAAATATCTAAAAGCTGGCGCGGTGGTGGTGATGGACCCGAAAACGGGTGACATCCTCGCAAGTGTGAGCAATCCATCCTTCAACCAAAACAATCTCGCCGCAGCGCTAAAAGGAACAAATTCCCCCATGCTCAACCGGGCATTCACCGCATTCAACGTCGGATCGGTTTTCAAGATCAATGTGGCAGCAGCAGCGCTCGAATCAGGGGTATCCGCCAATTTCAGTGTACAGGACAACGGTTCCATAGTGGTCGCCGGCCGCACATTTCACGATGAAAACACATCCGGTTACGGATTGATGGATATGGCAACCGGTATGTCCAACTCCAGTAACATCTACTACATCACACTGGGGCAAAAGATCGGCGCGGAAACAGTGCTGAATATGGCACAGCGCCTGGGTTTCGGGCATACCTATGAATTAGCTCTGGGACTTTTGCCTTCGGCAGGCAATCTGCCAAGCAGCAGCGAACTGGACATCCCGGCCGCCTTGGCCAATTTCTCCATCGGACAGGGCACATTTATGGCGACACCGATACAGGTTGCACGCATGGTAAGCGCGGTGGCAGCCGGCGGTCTTTTGCCTATGCCGCGGCTGGTGAAAGCCAGCGTGGATAAAAATCGACAAATCACCAGAACTTACAGCAATGCCACGCCCGATCGCGTATTTTCGGCATCCACCGCGAACCAGCTCCAGCAGTTTCTCATCACCACCGTAAAGGAAGGCACCGGGCGCCCTGCCGCGCCGGTCTACGGCGGCGCGGGCGGAAAAACATCCACTGCCCAAACCGGCTGGGTGGAAAACGGCAAAGCCATGAATCAAACATGGTTTGCCGGGTTTTACCCGGCAGAAAATCCGCGCTATGTCATCGCGGCTATGATGCAAAACGGCACGGCAGGCGGTACGGATGCCGGACCGGTCTTCAAATACATCGCCGACAGTCTTGCACCCAAGCTGGGTTACCCTGCCGTACCGTTACAATAAATGCTGAAAGGACTCTCCGGATTTTTACCCGAAGAGTCCTTTTCTATGCGCAGCATCCCTATGTACAACACGGTCAAGGCTGAACCAGCCTGTTTAGATCGTGGTGGTAGAACTGCTTTCGATTTTGATACCACAATCTTTCAGCTTGGCCAATTTGGCTTTATTGCCGTTGCCATCGTCCACTGTAAGCTTTTCCAGACCATATTCCGTAAAAAAATTCACGACCGGGCCTTGCACGAATGCTTCCCATGTCAACGGCTGTTTTTCTTCAATTTCCATATTCGTATACCGTCCTTTCACAGATCGACTTCACACGCCGTACACCAGCGCCCAAACAGTGTAGCACAAGCAAAACGGTTTGGCAAGGATATCCCCTTGTCAAACAAGCGCATTTGATCAATCAAGCAGCACACAAAGCCGCCAAGCCCGAAACAGGTCCAGCGGCTTTTATTTGCATAGAAAAGATTCTTAGTCGGATTTCTTTCCCGCCTGCTCATGGTATGTCTCTTCCGTGTTGATATCCCATAAAGACGTCTTGTCCGTGCTGCCCTGCGCGATTAACTTGGCCGCCTGAAAACCCGTCAGCATGGAGTGATCCATGTTGTTATAGCGGTGCTGGCCATTGCGCCCTACACAATACAGGTTGGGGAACGTGTCGAGATATGCACGCAGTTTCGGAAATTCACTGTACGTACCGAAATACGCCGGATAAGCTTTTTTGACACGGATACGCACCGCATCCAGCACATCCTGTTTGTCAATGACATCGATTTTGGCCAGTTCATCAATAGAAAAATCAATAAAATCTTTATCCGACATGTTCCAAAGTTCATCGCCTTCGTTGCAGAAATATTCCAGACCCACCCATACGGTATTTTTCAGATCTTTCACCATATACGGCGACCAGTTGTTGAACACCTGTAAACGCCCGATTTTCACATCGCGTTCCTGAATATAAATCCAACAGTCCGGTACGATGTTGGATACTGTTTTCATATCGGTCTGGTTTTTCAGCTTGAGGCGGTTGACCAGTAGGCCCACTGTGATGAAATCGCGATACGGCAGATTGGCGGCGATACGCGCGGGTTCCTCCGGTTTTTCTGCGTCGATGGCTTCCATTAAATCTTTGATGGGCATGGATGACACCAGTTCATCGCAAGGCACATCGCGCGTTTGGCCGTCTTTCTCCACCCGTACGGACACAACCTTACCATTTTCTGTATGGATGCAGGTCACTTTCGTCTCCATCACAATCTCAGCGCCCGCCCCACGCACCTTATCCGCCAATGTTTCCCACAGTTGTCCAGGTCCGCGCTTTGGATATAGAAACTGTTCGATCAGTGAGGTCTCTGTATCTTTCTGGTCGATGGATTTATTGGAGGAAAAAAACTTCTTGAAAAACGCCAGCACTGCTTTAGAAAGGGAAAGCCCTTTAATGCGCTGCGAACCCCAGTCAGCAGAAATCTCGCTGGGGTTGCGTCCCCACACTTTTTGCGTATAATCTTCAAAAAACATCTCATAAAGCGGCACGCCAAACCGGTTGATCATAAAATCTTTCAGTGTTTTTTCATCCCGCTTATGCAAGGCGCTCGCGATATATCCAAAGCCAGCCTTGGCAGTCCGTACAAGGCCCATATTGGCAAACGTTTCAAATTTAAGCGAGATCGGGTATGCAAAGAATTTGCGCAGATAGAAGATGCGAGACACCCGATGCCGCAGCAGAAGCACAACATCTTCTTTTTCAGGATCTGGGCCGCCCTTTACCAACGGTTTTTCGCGTCCGAGCAGTTTATCGTCCAACGCAGGCGCGCCCTGAACCGGCATCAGCTTCTGCCAAAAATCCATAACTTCGCTGTTTTTGGAGAAAAATCGATGCCCTCCAATATCCATCCGATTTCCATGATAATTAACTGTGCGGGAAATACCGCCAATTTCCCCTGTTTCCTCAAAGATTGTCACTTGCATGTCGACTGCGCGCAGCAACGCATCTGCTGCGGATAAACCGGCCGGACCCGCTCCAATAATTACGACATGTTTCATACAATAACCCTTTTCTTTAATGCTGCATATCTTTTGTTTTCCAGCACACATTTTCACAAACGACTACAACGCAAAAGGGCCGAGCTGATTCGACCCTTTTATGCACTCATATTTATTTGTAGCACATTTGCGTAAAAATGTAAATACGCATTTGTTAATTGTGTTCTGTTTTCTGCTGCATAAACACCGTGTGGTATGGTATGTTTTCTAAAAAATAGACATGCGGGAGAATGTATCAGCCAATCAGCAACACAGCATTGGGGTTAACAGCGACGGTCACCTGTGATCCGACGCGCAGTCCCAAATCGCGCAGAGAATCCATCGTAATGGCAGCTGTCATGGACTGTCCTCCGCCAACAGCAACCACCACAATGGCATTCACGGCACCCGGCGTAACACTCGCAACCCTGCCACGCATGATATTGCGCGTCGAGAGACGGCACCGCCCCATCATATTGTCCTGCATCCCCGACATAACAGCCGGCTGCTGCGGCTGCGCAGTCATCGCGCTGCCCGGCATTCCCGTGGTAAGATTTGTTTGCGGTGCTGTCATTCCAGCCATCGGTGCAGACGGCATAGTACCTGCACTTCTTTGCATCCCAGATGCCGATGGCATGACCGGCTGTTGCATATACATGTCATGCGCGGATTTTGCCACCTGCGCAGCCGACTGGTAATGCCCTTCCGTATATGGTTCAAAAGTTCCCATCAATAATTCCTCACTTTACTTTCATTTGTTACAAGTGCACGATACAGTCTATTCAACCGCTGAAAGAAGGTGAGAGGTCACCGAAAGAGAAAAGCCGTTCAACTACGCCTTATTTATTTTCATCTCCGGTGTCTTTGATAACTGGCTGCTGCCGCAAAAAGTCCTGCATCGCCTCGACAGATTCCGTGCTGATGACATGCTCGATGGCACAGGCGTCTTCATCGGCAATTAACGGGTCGATATGCAGGACATTAACAAAAAAACGCCGAATGGTATGGTGTTTACCGGAGGTGGTCTCTGCCTTTTTCCTGCCCTCCTGTGTTAAGAAGATCTCTCTGTATTTTTCATTGATGATCAGACCCTTTTGCGCAAGCGTAGACATTGCACTGTTTGCGCTTGCCTTGGTCACACCCAGCCGCTTGGCAATATCCGACAGCCGTGCGCCCTCGCCATCCCCAGAAAGCTCATAGATGGCCTCGAGATAATTTTCCATTGTGAATGTTAATTTTTCCATATCCGTTTGCCCTCATAGTTGATGGACACCCGCACAGAGGCAGCATCCGAAACACGCGGCGGCAGATGTGTACGGTCAAACATTGAACCGGAACAACACCACATCGCCGTCCTGCATCACATAGTCTTTCCCTTCACTGCGCAGCAAGCCCTTTTCTCTTGCCGGCGCCATACCGCCGCACCGCACCAAATCATCATACGCCACCACCTCCGCACGGATAAAACCCCGTTCAAAATCGGTGTGAATCTTGCCTGCCGCCTGCGGCGCTTTGGTTCCCTGGGTAATGGTCCACGCCCGCACTTCCGGCTCGCCCGCCGTCAAATAGGAGATAAGCCCCAGCAGCGCATAACTCTCGCGGATCAGGCGGTCTAAACCCGACTGCTCCAGTCCCAGATCGGCAAGAAACAGTTCCTTTTCCTCATCATCCATCGAGGAAAGATCTTCTTCAATTTTCGCACAGATAGGCAGCACACCCGCACCTTCTTCCTGCGCCTGTGCGCGCAAACGCAAAAAGTGCGGATTTTTCTCATAACCGGCTTTGAAATCTTCTTCGCTGAGATTTGCGGCATAGATCACCGGTTTCTCCGAAAGCAGCGCCACGGCGGCCAGCACCGCGTCCTCCTCCGGTGTACGCTCCACCCCGCGCGCGGGCAGCCCGTTTTCCAGCGCGGCTTTTACCCGTTCCAGCAATGCAATCTCTGCTTCATATTTTTTGTCGCCCTTGAGCAGTTTCTTATCCTTGTCCAGACGGCGTTCCACCATCTCCAGATCAGAAAAAATCAGTTCCAGATTGATAGTCTCCATATCCCGCACCGGGTCGACGCTGCCCTCCACATGGATTACGTCAGTGCCATCAAAGCAGCGCACCACATGAACAATGGCATCCACCTCACGGATATGGGACAAAAACTTGTTGCCCAGCCCCTCGCCTTTGGATGCCCCGCGCACCAGCCCGGCAATATCCACAAACTCTACAACGGCGGGGGTGGTCTTGACTGCATGGTACATGTTAGTCAGCACGGTGAGGCGCTCGTCCGGCACCGCCACGACTCCCACGTTTGGCTCAATGGTGCAAAATGGATAATTTGCAGACTCCGCCCCCGCATTGGTGATGGCATTGAACAAGGTGCTTTTGCCTACATTGGGCAAACCGACGATTCCCAGTTTCATGTTGTTCGATTCCTTTCGGTATATATTCGATCATATATTACAAAATTTGCTTTTAAACGCCCTTTTCTCAAACCGGGTCACACATACCCATTTTTCCCGCGCACCGACACATCGCCCGCACGCACCGTTACCCGCCCGGTGGACGTGCGAACCACCAATTCGCCCAGCGGCGTAATACAGTCCGCTATGCCTTCAATCACCGTTCCGTCTCCGCTCAGCACCCGCACCGGCACACCCAACGTCGCGCAATGCGCCGCGTAAGCGGTAAGAGCTGTTCTTGCGTCCATGGCAAGCACCAGTTCCAATTTTTCAGCAATTGCTGCTGCCAACACTTCCGGTGTCGGTGCGCACCCTTTCACCATTTGGACAGAAGCAGCATGCAGCAGGCCGTGTTCTGTAAAAAATTCTGCTGAAACGAGCAGATTGATACCAATTCCGCAGATAACCCCGCCTGGGACAACCTCACAGAGGATACCGCCCACTTTCCGATTGTCCGCGAGCGGATCGTTTGGCCATTTCAGGGAAAAACCCGTGCCACAAAGCGCAAACAGCGCCTGCTGCACCGCAAGCCCTGCGGCAAGTGAAATCGGTATATACCCATCCGGCAGATGGCGGAGCAGAAAGGACAGATGCAGCGTTTCACCTGGCACGGTAGAAAACACCCGCCCGCGCCGACCGACGCCGGCTGTCTGTGAGCGTGCAATGGCGATGGCCTCTCCCGGCTCTTCGCCCGCCCGTTCTTTCAAAAAGGCATTGGTCGAGCCGACCTCTTCCAGGCAAAACAGGTGCGCGGCAGCAAAACGCCCGTGCAGCAGGCCGCGCAGTGTTTTCTCCCAGTTTTCCAAGTGATGCATCATTCCGCCCCCTCTTACAATCTAATTTTCTTTGCAAATCCCATTTTGTAGCGGTTTTAGGCAAAACACCATAAAGTAATAATAGTACAAAGTCATTTTGCAGTCAAACCCCGCATAAACTGTAAAGCAGACACCCCAAGCGGAGTGTAAAGAAGGAGGCCGCGCAGATGGCAAACGAGAACGGAAAACCGACCCAGCAAGACATCGATCGCCTGCTCCAGATCGCGAGCAAAAAACTGGGCATTTCCCCCGACAAACTAAAAACAACCCTCTCGGACTCGAAAACGGCGCAGGAACTTTTGAACCGCGTAGGCGGTGAAAAAGCCAAGCAGGCGCTCAACAATCCACAGGTACTTCAAGATATGTTGAAAAACAACCCGCAGGCCAAACGATTTTATGACGATCTGACTGGAGGGGGGAAAAATGGCCGATAACGACCTTTCAAACACCTTATCTGCCCTGTTTTCCAATCCTGAAAGTATGAGTAAACTGCAAGGGCTCATCGGGATGCTCTCAAGCGGAAACGGCGGTGAGAATCAACAGGCTCAATCCGCACAGCAGGAACCGCCTGCCGCCCCGGCACAGCCCGTAGCGCAACAGCCCGCACAGTCGGATTCACAGGCTTCCTCCGGCGGGATAGGCGGGCTGCCGTTCGACCCCGGCCTGCTTGTTAAACTCCAGCAGGCCATGTCTCTGGTGCGGCAGGACGACCCGCGCGTAGCATTTTTAATCGCGCTCAAACCCAACCTCAGTGACCGTCGCAGACAACGGATAGACGAGGCCGTGCGTATGTTGCGGCTTGTCCATCTGGTTCCGTTTCTACGCGAGCAGCATTTCCTGTGAGGTGAGAGGACATGGCGGACAGGGAGCCAAGAAACGAACAGGACTTTTTGAGGATGCAGCAGGAGGCCATCCGCCGGGTGCGTGACATGCAGGCGCGTGCAAGACGGACACTGGAGGATGCGGGGGTTCCCCTCGAGCCTCCGGCACCGCAGGAAACACAAGGGGAGCCTACACAAAGCAGGGAGGCTTCCCCCGCGTTTGCGGAGGACACGCCGTCATTTTCCGCCGATGATGAGCCACCGGAAGCTGCGGAATCCCCTGCTTCCGCGAATCATGCACCGGAACTCCCATTCCATTTTGCACTCGATTCGGAACAGATCATGCTCATGCTCATCATTTATCTGCTCTACAAGGATCATGGCGACCAATATCTGATGATGGCGTTGGCCTATCTATTGCTTACATAGAGTTGAAAAGGCACTTGCGGCGCTTCGTGCAAACCGGAGCGTCGCTCTTTTCTCTGCTTACGGATTAAGGGCAGGTTTTTTGGCAATACTTTTACTGCGCTGTAAAAAAGGACAGCCTACAGGATGAATACGCCATCTCGACAACGGCGTAAAAAAGCAGGATAAAGGTGGGCTAAGGGTTGGAAACGGTTTATTTCGATACGCGTGAACGGTTTGTACAGTGGAAACTGGATGACACGCTTTACAGGCTGATCCGTGGGGTGGACAAACGATATGAGCAGACCGCAGTTGTTTGTATTGGCACGGATCGCTCCACTGGGGACAGCTACGGGCCGCTGACCGGGCATCTGCTCTCCCGAATGCCCCAAACGGGTTTCCGCCTGTTTGGCACATTTGAAAAGCCAGTACACGCACTCACACTCCCCGAAGCGCTCGCCCAGATCGACACCACGCGTACGCTGGTCATTGCGGTGGATGCCAGCGTTGGCGGCGCGCAATATGTGGGCTATATCGGCATGTCACGCGCACCCGTCCGCCCCGGCAGCGGGCTGGGAAAAGACTTGCCACCCGTTGGGGACGTTTCCATCACCGGCATCGCGGCAGAAAGCGGGCTGGCGCCGTTCCTCATGCTGCAAAATGCTTCTCTCGGCATGGTCTATGCCATGGCGGAAAAAACATTCCGTGCCATCCATATGACCCTTTCCCGCCTGCACCGTGAAGCACCTGACAGGGAAAGCGGTTTGGAACGTCTTGCATGAGCATCACACAGCCTACAGTGTCGCTTTATACAATTCCGCGCGCGGCACCCCTGCCTCTTTAGCGGCTCGCTTGACCGCCTCCACACGTGGTATCCCCTGCTCCATATACCCTGTCACCAACGCACGTGCCTGCTCCATATCACCCGCCGCCGGCTCTTTCACGGCGGGTGGGGAACCCGCCAACAACAAAACGTATTCTCCGCGCGGATTATTCTCCTCGTAATACTTGTTGGCTTCCGCAAGCGTCATCCGCTGCACTTGCTCGTGCAGTTTGGTCAGTTCCCGCGCAAGCACAATCGCACGATCATCACCAAACTGCACGCGCAGATCGGCCAGTGTAGCACGCAGTTTATGCGGCGCTTCATAAAAAATCATCGTGCGTTCTTCCCCGACGAGAGCAGCCAGATGCTCCCGTCGGCTTTTTTTTGCAGTACTTAAAAATCCCTCAAAGCAAAACCGCCCGGCAGGCAGCGCCGACAGGGTAAGCGCCGTAATCGCGGCGCAAGGACCGGGCACCACCGTCACCGGTATGCCATGCATTGCACAAAGCGCCGCCATATCCTCGCCGGGATCGGAAATGGACGGCATCCCCGCATCGCTTACCAATGCGCAATTCTCCCCCGCCTCCAATCGGCGCAGAATCTCTCCGCCGCGTGCACGCTTATTGTGTTCATAATAACTGAGCATCGGCTTTTTGATTTCAAAGTGATTGAGCAAGCGCAGTGTGACCCGTGTATCCTCGGCCGCGATGAAATCCACAGCCGCAAGTGTTTCCACTGCGCGCGGTGAAAAATCCCCCAGATTCCCAATCGGCGTCCCCACCAGATAAAGCGTTCCTGACATGCCTGTCCTCCTGTGTGCGGCGCTCCGTCCGCCCGCCTTGTTATGATGATCCGTTTAACGCCCGCCATGCGGGTCTCACGGACAAAAGTCTTGATAAATCTCTTGCCATTCCGCCGAAAACGTCCCGTGCCGCTCACAGCACAACACAGGTTCCACCTCCAAACCAGGGCGCGCCTCTTTTCGCGCCTCCACCAGCGCCAGCCATGGCGGAGCATCTTCCCGTTGCTGTACCAGCCGCAGGCGTTTTGGCTCCAGCCGTGCATTTCTCAGCAAACCAAACAATTCCGCCAGCCGTGTCGGGCGATGGCACAGGCAGAACCGCCCTTTTCCTGCCAACAGGCGGGCGGCGACCCGCACCACATCCTCCAGTGTGCAAGCCACCTCCCCGCGTGCGATCTCTCGGGCAGGTATCTCACTCGTCCGCCCCGCACCGACCACACGATATGGCGGGTTACAGGTGACGAGCGCGTAGCATCCTGCAAAATTTGCAGGCAACGTGCAAATATCCTGTGTGAACACCCGCAGACCCGTAAAACCGTTTTTCTTTGCGGAACGCTGTGCAAGCGCCGACGCTTCGGGCAGCAGTTCAAAGGCATCCGCTGTGCAGGACGGGTCATCGCGGCACCAAAGCAGGGGAACAATACCACAACCGCTGCATAGATCCGCCAGCCGCCAGCCCGGCTTCGGAGCGGCAAATCGTGCCAGCAGAACTGCATCTGCGCCAAAACCGTGCGCCGATGTAACATATGCCTGCACGCCTCTGCCAAGCGGTTCAATACGCGGCTCCAACTGTTCCATATACCCGCCTTTCCATTAAGATACCGCGCATGGCGCTAAAGAATGCACGTAAAAAAGAAACCTGCGCAACGCGCAGGTTTGGATGTAAACACTACTGGAAGCAAACGTAGAATTACGCCTGTTTCGGAGCCTCAACGGGACACACGCTCGCACAGGAGCCACAGTCCACACAGGTAGCTTCATCGATTACATAGATGCCGTCGCCTTCAGAAATACAGGAAACCGGGCATTCAGACGCGCAAGCGCCGCAGCTGATACATTCTTCACCGATTTTATAAGCCATTATTTGCACCTCCCTAATCATACTTCACGACTATTGTACCACGAAAACAAAAAAATGCAAGATTTCTATTTGTAGATTATGCACAAATAAATACATTGGAAT
>NZ_JBDNLG010000085.1:0-13171 GCF_047718355.1 Ethanoligenens sp. | reverse complement strand
GGCTATAAATAAGGAGTTGATTTTTATGGATTATGTATATATGCTTAAACATAGTCGTGTAGTTGAGGAAAGTTTGGGAAATAACGAAAAAGTACACGACACGAAATTATTAGGATTTTTCTCAACAAAAGAAAAAGCTAAAGCAGCAATTTGCTTTTATTTAGAGCAACCAGGATTTAAAGATTACCCTGATGATTTTGTTATTCAACAGCTTGAAGCAGATGTTGATGATTACCATGATACTCCCGGAGAGTTAGGCTTGTCAGTTTTCTACTTATCACATGAGTAGTATGATGGAGAGTATGATCATATTTCTAGTTTAGGTTACTATTCATCAAAAAAGCAGGCTGAAAAAGCACAGATCATGTATGGACTTGAGCCTGAATTAATTGATCATCCCGATGGTTTTTGTATTGATGAATATGAGATTAATAAACGAGAATGGGAAGAGGGATTTTTCACTTACTGATTAAATTTTGCTGAACCGGATTTGTTCGATTTTTTGTAAAAAGTTTTTCAAACAACATCATCGGTCTTGTTGACAGCAATATGAACAAGGTGGTAACCTATGCTTATGACAGCTGGAGAAAACTGCTAAATGTCGGTGGAAGTCTGTCAAGCACGGTTGGGCAGAAGAATCCATATCGGTATAGGGAGTATCGGTATGACAATGAGACGGGACTTTACCTGCTACAATCGCGGTATTACGATCCGAATGTGGGCAGGTTCATCAATGCGGATGATACGGACCAACTTGATGCAAATAAAGACCACGTACTGCAACAGAATTTATTTGCATACTGCTTAAATAATCCGATAAACCACGCCGACCCAAGCGGGAATTGGATACTGGACGCAATTTTTCTGGCGGTAGACGTTGGAACTCTTATTTCACATCCTTCATAGGGAAATGCAGCATGGATTCTTTTGGATGTTGCATGCTTTGCAGACCCATCTGGTGCAGCTTCCCCATAGGCACATGCTATAGAATCTGGGGTAAGAGCATTTAAAATTCTGAAAGCCACTGAAGAAGTAAGTGATACAGCTAAATTAGCAAATAAGGCTCATAAATTCTATGAAACATAAAAAGCTGCTAGAAGAGCTGCTTTTAGAGATGCCGGAATTGGTAAACATGGTGCTAGTAGATTTGAAGAAGAGACTTATCACGCAGGATTTAAAAATCCACGGGGCGAAATTAAGCGAGACATTAATCAAATAAAAAGAGGAAAGCGAAAGTCCATACGTGTTTCTAAAGGATATAATCTAGCGCACAGACGAGGGTATGAAGCAAGGAAAGGATACGGATATAAATATAGTGATCTCCAAAACGTAGATCTGCATCGATTGCAGTATAAACACGAAGGGTATGGGAGGTAATATTGTGAATCAGCAAGAAATTGAGGCGGTTTTAAAAACGCCTGCGCAGAAACGGTATGAGTATTTTATAAAAAAAGTTTCCGATTATCAAGAAGTATATGGGTTGCTTAATAAGGATGGATGGGTTGAAGTGTCGGATGACAACGGAATAACATTGATTCCATTTTGGCCACATAAAGAGTATGCTGAACTATGTGCGACTGGTGTATGGTCAGACTGTCATCCCGAACTCGTTCATCTCAATGCATTTATTGACAAGTGGCTTCCAGGTATGAAAAAAGATCATATCATGCCATGTGTCTTTTTAACTCCCTCCGATCAAGGTGTTGTAGTCAGTTGCGAAAAATTAATAGATGACTTAGCCGAGGAATTGGGAAATTATTAATAGTTAACTGCATATATGATCTGCGTATTTGCAGCTAATCTTAATCTTACAAAAGAGGTGCCTCACACGAGGTGGTAACCTATACCTATGACAGCTGGGGAAAACTGCTGAATGTCGTTGGGAGTCTGGTAAGCACTGTTGGGCAAAAGAGCATAACTGAACTGGCTTCCGCTGTACATGGTGAAGTCACAAGAAGGGTTAATACAGTTGTCTCATGAGGAACCGTAATAAGATATCCTATACGTAGTGCAAGAAATACTTTTAAATTTCCAAAGAGACAAGCGAAGCAAAGTGGGAAAGAAAAAGCAAGTGATCCACCCAGTCGGGCTAAAAAGCAAAAACCGCGCAAAGGTGAATCCGCTGATGATTTTTCGGAAAGGATAAGGGTGTGAATATCCACAATCTCTGTTACAAGAAACGATTAAAGAAATTAAAGATTTATAGATGCAGTAGCCACTAAAAAAGTCCGACTTCATAGTCGGACTTTTTTAGTCATCTACCCGCAAGACCACCAAGCAATGATACTTCCTGCCCCGATACTGTCCATGCATTTGCACGCAGAAAAGTAACCGCCGATTTGGCGGTTACAGAACTGTCACTTTCAATTTCCACGGAATTTGGGGCAACATCCTGTTTTCCATACTTCCTATACTTTCCAATCTGCCGGTACATGGTTTATTGGTAATCCGAAGTGTCTTTGCACGGCCAGCGCCTTATTGCACCGCTGCACTTTCATTTTATCGAATACAAGCGTTCAAGCGGAGAAAACAGTTCACACAAAAATCCGCCTCAATCCCGACATCGTGAAACCTTTTTATCTATACAAGCTATTAATTTCTATTGTGACACGTTTTTCTGTTTAAAAACAGCAGAAAAGCTGCATAATTTCAATATCTTGTAAACCGTGATACGCGGGGAGGTGGAATGATGGCTGACACAAACAACGGCAAGCCTGGGCTGACCGCCGATATCAATGCAAACATCGAATTGATCAAATCCACTTTCAAGGATGATGAAACTCTAATCACACGATTCTTTGAGAACCAGGCGGATTCTTCAATCCAATGCTGCACATTTTATACCGACAGTATGGTCGATAACAAGCTGTTTAACGAAGATGTTGTCAAACCGATTCAGGAATATAAGTTCAAACGGTATACGAGGTCTGATTTCATTGACATTATCGATAAGCAGATTATGCTCTCCGACAGTGTCGACAAAACATCGGATATGGGCAAGATCATCCAAGCGATTGTCTACGGGGATACCGTTCTGCTGGCATCCGGATGCAGTGACGCCCTGATTCTGAATACCAAAGGTTGGCCCACCCGATCAATTGAAGAACCGGATGGCGAAAAGGTGCTGCGCGGCCCGCGCGAGGGATTTACCGAGGCCATTCTGGTCAATCTGACGATGCTGAGGCGCAGGCTGCGGACACAGGATTTGAAAATCAAATACCGGACTTTCGGTGCGAGAACCCAGACCAAGGGCTGCCTGTGCTATTTGGAAGGTGTTGTCAACAAAAACGTCCTTGCGGAACTGGAGCGACGACTGGATCTGTTTTCACTGGACGGTGTACTGGATTCCAATTATTTGAGCGAATTCATCAGTGACGCACCGCGTTCACCAATCGACACTGTGGGTAGCACGGAGCGACCGGACGTGGTAGCCGCCAAACTGCTGGAAGGCAGGGTCGCAATCTTCCTCGACGGCACGCCGGTCGCACTTACGGTTCCCCACCTCTTTATTGAACATTTCCAGAGTTGCGACGACTATTACCTAAATTACTTCTTCGCCTCTATTGGAAGGCTGTTGCGTATTCTGGGTTTTTTTATCTCCATCAGCACGCCGGCAATCTATGTAGCATTAACCACTTTCCACCAAGAGATGCTCCCAACGTCGTTACTCATGAGCATTGCGATAGCAAGGCAAGGAGTTCCCCTGCCAACTGTTATGGAAGCGTTCATCATGCTGATTGTATTCGAAATCCTGCGGGAGACCGGTGCCCGGATGCCCAGCAGCATCGGCCAGTCTCTCAGCATCGTCGGCGCATTGGTTATTGGGCAGTCCGCCGTTGATGCCAAGCTGGTTAGCGCCCCAATGATCATTGTCGTAGCTATTTCCGGCATCACAGGCTTGTTGATTATCCGGCTGAAGGGTGCGATCATTATTTTCCGTTTCATGCTGCTGGCACTTTCCGCTATCACCGGACTATACGGCTATATTTTCGGAATGATGGGCCTGCTCATTTATCTGCTAAGCATTGATTCCTTCGGTATCCCCATCATCACCGAACCATCCGTGAGCCCGCAGGAGTGCAAAGATATCTACATTCGCGCTCCTTGGTGGTTCATGATCAACCGACCAAAATTTGCCGCCGATCCGAAAAGGAACAATTCGGACGGTGATCCGGAATGAAGTTGAAACGAATTGCCGTGATTGTCTGTATAGTAACCGCCGCTTTTACAATGACCGGTTGCTGGAACTACCGGGAGCTTGAAACCCTCAATCTCGTCGCGGGATTCTCAATTGACAAAGGCACCGGCGGTGCCGGCTATCATCTGACTTTTGAAATCCTCGATGAATCCGGAGGAGGGAGCAACGGAGGCGGAGATGGGGGTGGGTCTGGAAGCGGTATCCAGACCAAGCTGATTGAAAGCGATGGCCCTACCATTTTTGACGCGGTTCGCAATACACTGCTGAAAACGGATAAAAAGCTTTATTTCGGCGACTGCAAGGCGGTCATTCTCAGCAAGCAGATCGCAGATGAAGGGGTAGCGCCGCTGTTCGACTGGATCAGTCGGGATTCCGAGCCCCGGTTGACGGCAGACCTATTTGTGTCAGAGGATGCAACCGCAGAGAATATTCTAAAACAATGCAGCCCCGTTAACCCGGTCACCTCTTATGCTCTAGATAAAATCGTGGCTGACAATCCCGCATATATCTCCAAAGCACCGTATATGCAAATCTACAAGGCCGACGATGCCTTGAAAAAGCACGGGCAATCGCTTATCCTGCCCGCTCTTGCTGTAGATAAGACGCAAAATGGCACTCCCCCTAAACTTGCAGGGACCGCCGTTTTCAAGAGGGACAAGCTGCTGGGGTTCCTCAAAAGCGACGAGTCAAAATACCTGCTGTTCATCCAAAATCAGGTCAACGGCGGTCTGCTTCTGGTGAACGTGGAATCCTCGAGCCCAGATATCACATTGGAAATCAAGAGAAGCGAAACAAAAGTAACCGTTTTGTCGGAAGGCCGCTCCCCTAAAATTGGTCTTTCCGTAAAGACTGAGGCCGCTCTGGGCGAGATGAAAACGACCGCAGATTTTGCTTCAGAAAGCGGCATCACCAAACTGGAACAGGACGCTGACCGGATACTGGCGGACAGTATGCATGCACTTATTACCGAGGTACAGAACGAGTACGACAGCGATATCTTTGGCTTCGGAAGTGCCATTTATCAGAACGACCCAAACTACTGGAATGCCATCAGCCCTCATTGGGACAATCTGTTTAAAAACCTTCAGGTAGTGATCTCTACAGATGTGGTGATTAAAAACACCGCCCTAACGCAGTCAAATGTAAAGGCGAGGGATTAAATTGATATATGTCGCGATCTATGTCGCTCTCTATCTCTTGGTTTTCATCTTCGACATCGTTCCGCAGATTAAGGCAAGGCGGAAGAAATCCCTCTCCATCTATTTACCAGTCTATTTTTTCACGTTGACGGTCAACATTCTGTATAGTCTGGGTTTTAACATTCCGAGCCCTGCCGTTCCCATTCACAAACTCGTCGACAGTATTTTTCGGCTAAATTAGGAGCGAGGATAGAGTATTGATACGTACAAAATTTCTGACCGCAGGGCAGGCCATCTCCATATTGGCTCTTTTCACAATCGGCAGTTCTTTGAATATCGGGTTGAATGCGGCTTCAAAGCAGGACGCTTGGTTCGTTATTCTGCTTGGACTCCTTCTGGCCACTCCGATGATCTGCGGGTTTGCCCGGCTTCTCAGCCTGTACCCGGGCCAGGGTCTTTACGACATTGTTTTTGAGGTTTTCGGTCGGGTCTTCGGCAGGATTTTTATCCTCCTGTTTCTTCTCCACCTCATCATGGTGGGTGCCTTGATTCTACGCAACTTTGCGGAATTCTTGCAGGTGGTTTCCATGCCAGAAACACCGGAAATTATTTTTCTCATTTTAATGTCTGCACTCTGCGTATGGATGGTAAGACGCGGAATGAACGTATTCGGGCGATGGGCTAAGATCGTTTTAGCACTCGTTTTTTTTGTGGAAGTTCCTATGTTTATACTATCCATAGAAAACATGGACCTTAACAACTTAAAACCGGTAATGGGAACCAATTTCAATACGCTAATGAGCAGTTCCATGTTGCTTTTTTCACTTCCCTTTACAGAAACCGTGATTTTCGCCACGCTGTTTGGGCATATCAAGCCGATTAAAAATCCATATAAGATCTATTGGATTGGAATATCTATAGGTGCCGTGCTCCTGTCTACCGCGACGCTACGAAACATTCTTGTGTTGGGTGTGTCCGTGGTTGGAGATTTCTATTTTCCCTCCTATTCTGCAGCCGGTATTATTTCCGTGGGAGACTTTCTCAGCAGAATCGAAGTGCTGATTGGTATGCTTTATGTCCTTACGGGTTTTTCCAAAATTACAGTTTGTTTGTTTGCAGCGTCCGAAGGGCTCTCCAAGGTATTGAACAAAAGGAAATGCACGGACTTGGCTGTGCCGGTGGTGCTGCTTATGTTGACGCTCGCGCAGATATTATTTACAAATACGCTGGAGATGTATAACTGGCTTCAAAAAGTTTTTCAATATTATGCTCTGCCGTTTCAAGTTGTCCTACCACTGATTCTTTTGGCAGGAGCTGAGATCAAGACAAGGTTGGGAAAACTGGGGAATCCCTGATTTAACCGGTTCTACCCACAATGCCTATCTTAACTATAACAAAGACTTGGAAAGGAGCGTATGATTACACAAGCTTTTGTGTATATCATATAAGTTTATATGCAGAGTATTCAGAACAGCAACAAAGATAATAAACCAAGGAAAAAACTGAACGCCTACAGCCTTGCCGGTTTGGGAATCAGCGGCATCATCGGATCCGGCTTTTTTCTCGGCTCGGCCATTTCCATCAAACAGGCAGGGCCTTCGGTGATCCTTGCGTTCCTATTGTGCGGCTTTCTCATGTCACAGGTCCTGGGAGCAATGACGAGTATCAGTATCAACCGGCCGGTCACAGGTTCATTTAAGGTTTATGCGGAACAGTTCATGGGCAAATACACTGGCTTTCTGTTGGGTTGGTCCGTCTATGTTTCCAACATATTCGGAATAGGGTCGGAAGCAATTGCGGCGGGGATCTTTCTGAAATATTGGTTACCTCAGTTTAGTGTATCCATGCTTGCCGTTGCCGTTATCATTTTTGTGATACTCCTAAACAGGCTGAATACCGAAAAGTTCAGTATCATCGAATCCGGGATGGCGGCTTTAAAAATCCTAGCGATTCTGTTCTTTATCTGTATCGGGGCCCAGTTTGTTTTATCCAGAGGAATCACTGCTAGACCATATCCGTTTGCAAGTATATCAGCCTTTTTCCCCAATCGCATCACCGGTTTTCTGCAATCGATGTTGATTGCCGTTTTTACAATGTCCGGTGTAAGCACGGTGGCCATGGCGACTTCGAAAGTCAGGAAACCGGAAACCGATATTCCCAAGGCTACGGTCATGCTTATTTTGGGGGTTGTTGTCCCTTATGTAGTGACGATTTTTCTAATCATTAGTACCGTAAGTTGGAAATCCGTCAACATGTCCATTTCTCCGCTCGTTCAGGCGTTTAAGGTTATGGGATTCGGCTGGGCCTCCTCCATCATTAATGCCGCGATCTTTATCGCAGCATTTTCCGTCATGCTGGGAACCTATTTCGGCAGTGATCAGCTGCTGATCTCCCTTTCAAACGCAAAAGAGGCGCCTCAGATATTTAAGCATAAGACCAAAAAAGGAATGTACCAGAATACGTGGCTTGCGACTGGTGCGCTTTCATTGCTAATTATTGCACTCTCTTTTTTCCTTAGCTCAAAGCTTTTTAACTACCTGATTTCTGCGTGCTCCTATTTTTCCTTCTTTAATTGGATAATCAATCTGATCGTATATCTTTTATGGCTCAAACAGAGAAAGAAGGAAGAACATTTTTCTTCGCCTCTTATTTTGGGGAGGTTCGGTGGATACATTTCTATTTTCCTGATTGGGGTCCTGGCGGTCGTCAGCCTTTGGGTCAAGGATTTTCGCATTGGCTTTTATTCTGCGGCTGCCATCATGCTGATCATCTCAATCGCCTATTTTATCCACCGGCGTAAAGAATCAAACGCATAAAATCCAGAGACAAAAGGGAGAGACCAGCCCGAATGGCCGGTCTCTCCCCTTTTTAGCAGATATGTGGTTTCAAAACCATCAGATGGTACCAGCAGCTGCAGTTCCGTATACAACTGGCCACAATAGAATAGCCAACTTGATTTTAGGCTAAATAATGCATACTTATACTGTGCAAAGGATTTATGCCAGACATTTATATGGGAGTTCAATGTTATTCGTGCTGTCTGTTGCGTTAGGCCTGACAAAAGCAGATTTTACAGATCTAACGCATTAACACCAATTTCCCGATTCAAGTCTTCCGGAGAAACTCCACAAAAATTTTTTTGCTCCTTCTGGGCACCATTATCAACAAGAAGTCGAATAAATGATTGATCACCATAAAAATTGTAAACTGCTTTTGCCACGGCTCAATTCCATGGCAAATAAAACGCCAATGAGCAGGCTGATTGATGCAGCCTGCTCATTGATGTATATCTCAGTGTATTTTCTCAAAACTGTTGCAATATGATGTTTATGGCCGAATCTTTCGTTTTATCAACAGAATGCACACAAGGGAAACAACTCCCGTCACCCCAACCGGCAGAAGAGGCAGCGTGGAACCGCCGGTCTGGGGATTAGATTCCTTGGAGCTTTCCTTTCCAATGGCATCTTGTTCCGGCATGGAATCGTTCGTGACATTGCTCTTGTTTTGGTTGGAGGCGTCTCCGTCTGACGTGTCCGGCGCAAAAGTGACAACGTTGGTGTCCTGGTCGTAAACCCACGATTTCAGCGTCACACCGTCGGGAAGCGCACCGTAAACCGCATCGTCGCTCTGGTTCTGGTTGAGCAGGGCGGCAAATGCTGCGCTCTTCAGGAAGGACTGCGCTTTACCTTCCACATGCTCGGCAATGACCTGCCCTGTCTCGGAAGAAACCACATATTTTCCCGCTCCTACCGTCGCATCCAGCGATGTGTCACCCGAATAGCGGGACGCATCGGTGTTGTAGTAGGCGTAGTAAGCGCTGGCAATGCCCGTCTGCCGGCCAGCGTATCCGCCCACATTCTCCGTGGAGGACGGCAGCGATTTTACATTCCCCATGGAGTAGCAGTTGCGCACATATCCCGCCTGAAAACCGACCAAGCCGCCTGCGCCGACGTGATTGGAATTGGAGCCGCTGTCTCCGGTGACGTTCCCGAGCGCGTAGCTGTTGACCAGATTGGTGCGGTTGTTCAGCCCCGAAAGACCGCCCGCATAGACCCACGAGGTATCCGACCGACCGGTCACCTCGACGTTTGCCGCACAGTTAACCGCAAGCGATATTGAGTCGATGACGCCTGAGGTATACCCGGACAATCCGCCCACATAGCACTGGTTTAGTGCCTGCAGCGACAATGTGCCCTGCACCGTGCAGTTCTGGATAGTGGTGCCGTTTTCCAGCGCGCCCGCCAAAACGCCCGCATAAGCACGTCCATCGCCCGTGTAGTTGTCGTTTATACCGGCGCTTTGTATGCTTACGTTTTTGACGGTTGCGTGGTTGAGATAACCAAACAGCCCGGAAAACTGGTATGCGGCGGCGTTCTCTGCGCTGCCGACCGTCAAACCGCTGATGATGTGCCCTGCGCCGTCAAAGATGCCGCTGAAAGCGTGCGATGCGTTTCCACTGCCGGTGGGAACCCAATCGACGCCCGTTAAGGAGATGTCTGCACCCAATCTGACATAGGTGTTTTCGTAGCTCTCGTCTGTATTGACGGAGTTCGCAAACGCCGTCAACTGTGCGGCGGTGGAGATTCGGTATGGATCACCCTCCGTTCCCGTGCCCCCCGCAAAAATATGGGCGTCCACCTTCCCGTATCCGGTGGTGTCGCCTGTCTTTGCTTTTTCAAGCGCGCTGTCAATCGCCCCCAGGGTCGCGCTCAGTGAACTATCATTCGAATCGTAAGAGATTGAATCGATGGTCTGCTGCTTCAACACGGCGGCAATCAGAGCAGACGGATCGTATCCCGTGCCTTCATTCGAGCTGACAACCTGAATGCTGGAAATTTTGCTTTCCGTAACGGTCACGCGCATGATGATGTCGTTCTTTCCGACGGCACGTCCCAGATATGTACCGGGATGATAAAGGATGGTTTCTTTGGGAGGATCCACGGGCTGGTAAGAGAGTTCCGCGCTGCCGCCGGTGGGTGTCGCCAAATTTTTCGTTGCGTCGTACGTCCATTTTTTCAGCGTTACACCCTGAGGCAGCCATGCCGAGACGTCGACGGGGAAGGTCGCAAACGTACTGTTGAGCGTATCGGCAAAATCGGAGGAACGCATATCGGACGAAGAGTAGCCCGCCAGACCTATATTAAACCCCTGATTGGTTGAACCGTTCTCCGTTGCGCGCACAGTGTTTCCAACGGCAACAAGCGGAGCAAGCGTCTGCCCATTGATCGTCTGGCTGGCGCTGGTGTTATAATACGAAACATATCCTTTTCCGATTCCGGTCGTCATGCCGGAAAGCGCGCCGAGATAAAAAGTAAAACAATCGGACGCAGCATTGCCCAGCACATAGCAGTTGACCATTGTGCCAGCCTGGCAGGCTACTAGATTGCTGAGATACGTTGCGCCTTCCGCCGTTGTCCGGTTCGCACTGCCGGATACGTTGCCCAGCGTATAGCAGTTGGCAACTAGGCCCCGGTTGTTCAGTGCGACCAGGCCGCCTGCTTCCGCAGCCATGCCGCCCAGCGTTTCGGATCTCACTGTTACATTCGTCCAGCTGTTGACAACAAAACCGCCGGCCTGATAGCTGACCAGCCCGCCGACATAGTTGTTATTGCTCTGTGTGCCCACACTGGAGATGGCGCCTGTGGCAAAGCAATTATCAATTCCTCCGTGGTCCAGATAACCGGCAATCGACGCCGATTGAATGGAACTGCCGCTGGTCGTATGAATGCTCACATCGGTTACCCCGAGATTTTTAATCAGACCGGTTTCGCCTACAACACCGAAAAGCGCAATATAAACGGTCTCCGTTGCGTCTTTGGATGCATCCGGGCGGCCGTATTTCAAACCGGCAATCGTATGGCCGCCGCCGTCGAAAACGCCGCGAAACGCATATTCGCCTTGTCCGACCGGGGTCCAGTCGGCGCTGCTCACGTCCAGATCGTTGGCAAGCTGAATGGAAACACCGCTGTAATCAACGGTTGCATTGAGCGACATCGCAAAATTGCGAAGCTGTTGCTCCGTTTTAATGAGATAAGGACGATCCGGTGTACCGGCCCCGCCTGCAAAAATGCGGCTGTCGATTCCGCCCGAATCCGGTAAGGAAACGTTCTCTAATGACGCTACGCCGTTTTTCAGCGTCCATTCGCACAGGGAAATTCCCTGTGGTAAGGAAAGACTCTCCGATTGGACGCCGCCGGTTAACACCGCAACAAATGCTGCGGACGACATGTTTTCACCGGAATAGCCGACACAATTGGTTGGCGCGGTGTTGGATGCGCCCTGCCCGACTGCCGGGATGACGGATTTTGCCGTACCGTTAACCGTTATGGAGGTGTCGGTGCCATAATAGATGGTATCCATGGTCCCGTTGCTGGCCACTTGCCCCGCCAGCGCGCCGACCAGCTGATAAACGGTATCCTGATATGCACCGGTGATCGCATTTTGATTCTGCGCCGTCACCTTGCTACGCGAATAGCAATTGTAAGACTTACCGCTCTGCATACCGAACAATCCGCCGACAACCGCTCCCATATTGGCATTGCTGCTCGTGGCGGTTACGTCTCCCAGCGTATAGCAATTGACAACCGTGATGAAATTGCTGGCCATAGCGGTCAGACCGCCGGCATAGGCGGACAGGGTGCCGCCTGCCTTGGATTCTACGGCGACATTCGTCCAACTGTTGCTGACCGTGGTGTATGAACCAAGAAAGGCAATCAGCCCGCCGGCATAACTGAGGTTGCCTGTGTTTGTTTCCGCGCGGATGGTCGAACCGGAGACATAACAGCGGTCAATGACCGTTCCGCCGGCAACCGAACCGGATGCGGTTTTGGCGGCCAGCCCGCCCGCATAGGCCATATTTCCGTTTACCGTGTGAATGGAAACATCAGTCAGTCCCAGATTTTCTATCTTGGCGGTCGCGCCGAGCGTGGCGAAAAAGCCCGCTGTCGCTGCATCCGCGGGTGTCTCCGACGATCCAATCGTCAGCCCGCGAATAACGTGCTCCGCGCCGTCCAGCGTGCCTGCAAAGCCGTCAATGGGGGTCCAGCCCGTGCCGGACAGATCAATATCGCCGCTTAATGCGATAAACTGCCCGGCATAGGTTTGACCCGCATTGACGGAATCTCGAAATGCCTGAAGGTGTGCTTTGTCCGCAATCGTATAGGGAGAATCCGCTGTACCGTCTCCCGCATTAAAAACAGCCGTTTCGGCGTTGGCCGCCGCCACCGGAGCCGCGGGAAACAGCGTCCCCAGTAACAAAAGCATTGCCATTAGAACTGCGATTCTCGAAAAAACCGTGTTACTATGATCTTTCATAATCCTCCTTGTTTCGGCGCAAAAACTGTTTTTTAGCAAACAGCGAATCGTTAGCGCATCTTGTCAACTCCCCTTTCCAAAGCCCTTTTGTCGGTCGCCCGTTTCTCTGGCTGGAACTGGATATGTAAGATTTGGCTAACTTTTATTGCGCGTTATCCGGCCGATTGACTGGATGATTGTTCTTTTTAGGCGATGGCAACAAGACGGACGGACAAATTCGACGTACCGCCTGTTGCGTGTTAGATAAATCAAACCACGCAGAAATAGAGTAACACATCAGCAAATTTTGTCAAGTCCCTCCAAACAAAAAAGACAACAGCATTGCCTATAAAATTGCCCGTTTAGAGCGGATCGCGCGATGTAAATTTCAATTTGGGATTCACTTTTAATACGCTCATTGTCTTCAGAACAGCGAAAATCGGTTGTTTTCGCGTTAAACGAGGAGATGCTATTGACAGCGTGGGTATTTTTGTATTACACTAAATCAATAGCATAAATGTTTTATTAATCAAACTTATGC
>NZ_JBDNLG010000084.1:0-13259 GCF_047718355.1 Ethanoligenens sp. | reverse complement strand
TGACAGAAGTGAGGAAATAATGGACAGTGAGCAATCTTTTGGCCGGTATATCTCAATGCTGTACCGGTTCAGGCGCAGTTTTATGGCCAGGCGGTTGGGTGATTTCGGACGCGTGGCAGGGCTATATGTCTTTTTGCTCACGCTGGAGCGGCATGACGGGCAGAATCAGGAACAGATTTCCACACGCCTGCGCATCGATAAAGCGACCACCTGTAAGGGCCTGCAAAAATTGGAGCGGCAGGGCTATATCCACCGCGAAGTAGACGCCCGCGACCACCGCGCCTATCAAGTCTATTTAGATGAAGCGGGGCGTGCGGCATTGCCCGCCATCCACAAGGCGCTGCGTGAGTGGGACGCATTGGTGACAGGGGAACTGTCAAAAGAGGAGGAACGGCTGATTGCAAGCCTGCTCAAGCAGCTGGCCGAACGGGCGGGCAACGCTATTTCCGACCTGCCGAAGCAGCCGTGATTCGCTCTGGGGTTCGGATGTATACACGTGAAAAAATACAGGCAGCCCCTGCTGCTTTTATTGCTTTTACTTTTAAAAAACAGTATAATGAAAAGAAGAAAACCCGTGCTTTTTGCGGGCGCGGTCCATTTGGACGACGGAACAGGTTGCATATAGTATAAGTGCGGACAGCCCGCAATGGCGGGGAACGGTACATCGGGAGGACGCGGGATGGAACAGAAAAAGCGTGCGGCAGTTGTCGCGCCTACCAACATAGAGGATAAACGCAAGGCGCTTGAGACGGCGCTGGCCAATATTGAAAAGCAGTTTGGAAAAGGTGCGGTGATGCGGCTGGGGCAGAATGTTGCAATGAATGTTGCGGCAATCTCTACCGGCTCCGTTTCGCTGGATATGGCACTGGGAATCGGCGGTGTGCCTCGCGGGCGCATTGTGGAAATCTATGGGCCGGAATCTTCCGGTAAGACGACAGTGGCGTTGCATATCATTGCGCAGGCACAAAAGGCGGGCGGCAGCGCGGCGTTCATCGATGCGGAACATGCGCTTGATCCGGTCTATGCCAAGGCACTTGGTGTGGATGTGGATGCATTGCTGGTCTCTCAACCGGACAACGGCGAGCAGGCGTTGGAGATCTCGGAAGCATTGGTGCGCAGTGGCGCCATTGACATACTGGTGGTCGATTCCGTGGCGGCCTTGGTACCCCGTGCAGAGATTGAAGGGGATATGGGCGACAGCCACGTCGGTTTGCAGGCGCGCTTGATGTCACAGGCGCTGCGCAAACTGGCAGGCGCACTTTCCAAGTTCAACTGCGTAGCGGTATTCATCAACCAGCTGCGTGAAAAAGTCGGCGTTGTATATGGCAACCCCGAGGTGACGACCGGCGGACGGGCGCTCAAATTCTATTCGTCCGTGCGGCTGGATGTGCGCAAAAAAGAAACCATTAAAAACGGCGACGAGGTGATCGGCGTGCGCACGAAGGTCAAAGTCGTGAAAAACAAGGTCGCACCGCCGTTCAAACTGGCGGAATTTGATATCATGTATGGTACCGGCATCTCACATGAAGGGGAAATTTTGGATCTGGCTGTGGAGATGGACATCATCCACAAGAGCGGCTCCTGGTTTTCCTATCAGGACAAACGGCTGGGGCAGGGGCGTGACAATGTGAAGAGGCTCCTTGAAGAGGACCCCGCGATGGCTGCGGAAATCGAGAAACTGGTGCGCGCGCATAAAGATGAACCGGAAGAACCTGTAAAGGGCAAAAAAGCGGGTACGAATCCAGTCAAGCCGCCTGTCAAGGAAGCGGCGGTCGAGGATGAGTTGGACGCGTTGCTGGATGTGGCGGATGAAGAGGTGCCCGCCTCTGCACGCGCGTCCAAAGCTGCCAGCATCGATGTGGAGGCAGATGACATTTGAGCACGGTGGTGACAGCCATCCGCTTACTGAAAAACGGGCGGTACGGCTTGTTTTCCGATGATAGGTTCTTGCTTTCTCTTAGTAGCGGCGCGTTGCTCGATGCAGGCGTTGTGCGGGGGGATACGCTTGAAGACGATGAACTGGCGGAACTGTGCGCACGTGCAAAAGCCGACAAGGCGCGAAACAAGGCACTGCGTCTGCTGGCGGGGCGCGACCACGCTAAAGCGGAACTGACACGCAAGATTGCCCGTACCGAGGGCGCGGAAGCCGCTGAGGCGGCCGCGGACGAGATGGAACGCACCGGGCTGATTGATGACCGCGCGTTTGCCGAGCGCTTTGCCAACGAGTTGTATGGCAGGCGGTTGTATGGAAGACGGCGTGCCGTGCTGGAACTTTGCCGGCGCGGCGTGGCGCGCACATTGGCCGAGGAGGTCTGCACGGCACTGGACGACGAGCCCCTCCGCCGCGCCACAGCTTTTTTAGAGAAAAAATATCCCCGTGCTTCTGCTGATGAGAAAGAGCAGCGGCGCGCGCTGGCGGCGCTTGATCGCGCAGGCTATGATTGGGACACGGCGCGTGAAGCGTTGCAATGGGATACGACCGCGTAACTTGCTGTGTTATGCGGTTCTGTTTTATGGGTTTACGTTATCACGATGAAAAGCACGTGCCGCAATAAGGGCTTGTTATAGGTGCGGCTTTGGCGCACCGGGAGGAACCGATGGAAAACACACCGATCAAAGTGGGGATGATCTCACTGGGATGTCCTAAAAATCAGGTGGATGCCGAAGAGATGCTTGCAAAGCTGGTGGGAGATGGGTTCACACTTACGCCGCACATGGATACGGCTGATGTGGTCATCATCAACACCTGCGGGTTTATTGAGGATGCCAAAAAGGAATCCATTGAGAATATATTGGAAATGGGCCAGCTTAAAAAAGAGGGTACCATTCGCGGCATTGTAGTCACCGGTTGTCTGTCCGAGCGGTATTTCAAGGAAATGCGGCAGGAATTTCCCGAGGTCAACTGCATTCTGCAAGTGGGGCGGGCGGGCGACATCGCCGATGCCGTGCGGGCTGCGAACAGCGGCGGTACGCTGGACCTGTCCGGGCGGCCGGAAAGCCTTGCGAACGGCGGCGCGCGCATCCTTACCACATTGCCGTTCTACAGCTACCTCAAGATTGCGGAGGGCTGCGACAACCACTGTACCTACTGCATCATCCCGCGTCTGCGCGGCAAATACCGCAGCCGCCCATTGGAGGAATTGGTGCGAGAGGCCGAACAGCTTGCAGCACAAGGCGTCCGTGAACTGACGCTGGTGGCACAGGATACAACCCGCTATGGCATGGATCTGTATGCAGGCAGGAAAATGCTGCCGGAATTGCTGCACCGCCTTTGCCGGATTGATGGGCTGCATTGGGTGCGTGTGCTATATTGTTATCCCGAAGCCATCACCGATGAGCTGATTGACACCATTGCATCCGAGGAAAAGGTGGTGCCGTATATCGACATGCCCATTCAGCATGTCAGCCCGCGTGTGGTACGCGCCATGAACCGCCGGATGTCCAAAGAAGAAATTCTCACGTTGGTAGGCAAATTGCGTGCGCGCATTCCGGACGTAACGCTGCGTACGACGCTGATTGTTGGCTTTCCGGGCGAGACTGAGGAAGAATTTTCCGAGTTGGCCGCGTTTGTGAAGGAAACGCGCTTCGACCGTCTCGGTGCGTTTGCCTATTCTCAAGAGGATGGCACACCCGCCGCGAATATGCCGAATCAAATCGATGAAGATGTCAAACAGCAGCGGCAAGAACGAATAGTGGAAGAGCAAATGCTGGTGGCTGACCAGGAGAACGAGCATCGCCTGGGCGATACCGTCGAGGTGTTGGTGGAAGGCTACGACCGTTATGCAGAGTGCCACTTTGGGCGCAGTGCGGCGGAAGCACCTGAAATCGACGGCAAAATCTTTATCCGTTCAAAGAAAAAATGTCGGCCTGGGGAATTTGTTTCCGTGCATATCGATGAGGTGTGCGGAGACGATTTGCTCGGCTGCGTGGAACAAGGAGAGATGCAGGCTTGAACACACCGAACAAGCTCACGGTTTTTCGCATGGTTTTGGTCCCGGTTTTCATGGCGTTCGCTTTGCTGCCGGCAGGCAACTGGCGGCTGCTGGTCGCGCTGGCAGTGTTCATTGTGGCTTCGGTGACCGACTTGATCGACGGCAAACTGGCGCGCAAATACAATCAGATTACCACATTTGGTAAGTTTATGGACCCGCTGGCCGACAAACTGTTGGTCTGTGCGGCGTTGGTCGTGTGTGTGCAGATCGGCTTGGCAAGCACGTGGGCGGTCGTGCTCATTATTGCGCGGGAGTTTCTGGTTACCTCGCTGCGCTTGCTTGCGGCCGGCAGCGGTGAGGTGATTGCGGCCAATATCTGGGGCAAAGTCAAAACAAACAGCCAGATGTATGCGATTATTCTTGCGCTGCTGATTGCCGGATTGGGCGGCCCCACCTGGATTGGTTATGTTCTCATATGGATCGCGGCGATTTTCACGGCGATTTCCGGTTTGCAGTATCTGTGGGCATACCGTGCGTATATCGATACCACAAAATAATATGTAGGAAATGGGCTTTATGCCTGTAAAAATAGGGTATGCTTGGACTTTGTTTGGGCTGACCCCGTATTTTTAATTTAGGAGGATTCTATTTATGCGCGAAGGAACCATACAAGTACATTCGGACAATATTCTGCCCATTATTAAAAAATGGCTTTATTCTGACAAGGATATTTTTCTGCGGGAACTGGTTTCCAACGGCTGCGATGCCATCCGCAAGCTGGAGCGGCTTGCGGGGATGGGCGAGGCGGAAAAAGGCGATGAAAAACCGTTTATCCATGTCTTTCTGGACAAGGACAACAAAACGCTGCGCGTGGTGGACAACGGCCTTGGCATGACCGAGGAAGAAGTGGAAAAATACATCACGCAGGTGGCATTTTCGGGCGCGGAGGAATTTGTAAAGAAATACAAAGATCAGCCCGGCGACGAGGGTGGCATCATCGGACATTTTGGTCTGGGATTTTATTCGGCGTTCATGGTGGCCGATACGGTGGAGATTGACACACTGAGCTACCAAAAGGACGCTAAACCGGTGCATTGGCAGTCTAAAGGCGAGTCGGCTTACGAAATCGGCGAAGGAACACGTGCGGAGCGCGGAACGACCATAACGCTGCACATCTCAGGCGAGGAAGCGGAATTTCTTGAGGAAGGACGCATCCGGGGAATGCTGCGCAAATACTGCCAGTTCATGCCGTATGAGATTTTTCTAAACCCCAAAGCACCGGAAGAAGCGCCGGAACCGAAAGAGGGCGAAGAGGCCGCAAAACCCGTAGAGCCTAAGCCGGTAAACGACACGCATCCCCTTTGGTTGAAGGCCCCGAAAGACTGCACCAAAGAGGAGTATGAGCAGTTCTACACCGAGCTGTTTATGGATTTCAAGCCGCCGTTGTTCTGGATTCATCTCAATGTGGATTACCCGTTTAACTTGAAAGGAATCCTGTATTTCCCCCAGCAGACGGATAAAGTGGAAGTCCAACCCGGTCAGGTGAAACTGTATAACAACCAGGTCTACATTGCTGACAACATTAAAGAAGTGGTTCCGGAATTTCTGCTTCTGCTCAAAGGCGTGATCGACTGCCCCGATCTGCCGCTGAATGTATCGCGCAGTTTTTTGCAGAACGATGGCGATGTGCAGAAGATTTCCAAACACATTACCAAAAAAGTGTCTGATAAACTGCATGATATCTTCAAGAACGAGCGGGAGGATTACGAGAAATACTGGGATGATATCGCACCATTCATCAAATTTGGCTGCATTCGTGACGAGAGCTTTTATGAGCGCGTAAAAGATATTATTTTGTTGAAATCCATCAACGGTGGGTATAAAGTGCTGTCGGATTTCCCGAAAGATGATGAAAATCAGATTTTTTACGCGTCCAATGTGGATCAGCAGGCACAGTATGTGCGTCTGTTTAAAGAACAGAACAAAGACGCGGCAGTCCTCTCGCATATGATTGACAGCCACTTCATCAGCTTTTTGGAATATAAAGAAAAAGAGATGAAATTTGTGCGCATTGACGCGGACATCAGTTATGCGCTCAAGAGCGTAGAAGCCAACAGCGCCGCTGATGCGGCGGCGGCAGCGTTTAAAGAACTGCTGGGCAAAGAAGAGGTCACGGTCAAAGCGGAGCGTCTTAAAAATACCGCGACTCCTGCGGTCATGCTGATTGATGAAAGCGCTCGCCGTTTTCAAGAGATGAGCCGGATGTATCAGGGTGCGCCTGTCGCCCCAGCGCCGCAGGGCACGTTGATTATCAATCTGGAAAATCCGGTCGTGCAGGCACTGCCCACACTGGAAAAAGACCGTGCGCAGCTCCTTGGCCAATATATCTTTGATCTGGCGCAGTTGGGCCACAAACCGCTTGCGGCAGAGGAAATGGCAGGTTTCATGGAGCGCAGTGCAAAGCTGTTGGCGATGGCAGCAGGAAAGGCAGATACTGCCGCTGATGAAGCATTGCCATCCAAACAGCCAGAGAAAGACTAAAAAGTTGCTGACAGTGACGTATATCCGTGTGGTTGTTTTGTGAATCAAAAAAGGCTATCCTGTTTGCTTGTGCAAGGAGGGGCTTTTTTGTATGTTTCTACAAGTATCGACGCGTTTTTACTGGGAGGCAAGCAATGAGGATTTTACGCGAATTCTGTAGGGCTTGACACATTTTTTCTTGACAAAAACCGTTCAGAGGTATACAATAAATTTGTAATCATTACAATAACAACACGTCACAGGAGGAGTTACAGGGTGGTTCATACACGGTCGACGGATTTGGCGTCCCAGTTGATTCGGCATGGGGTACGCCCGTCCACACAGCGGTTGCGGATTTTTGAATATTTGGCAGCATCCAAGGAACATCCGACAGCCGACAATGTGTTCCAGGCACTTTTACCTGAAATTCCGTCACTGTCGAAGACGACGGTCTATAATACGCTCAGCTTGCTGGTGAAAGAGCATTTGGCGCGCCAGCTTTCTATTGAGGACGGCGAAGCACGGTATGACGGTGATGTGTCGATGCACGGGCATTTTCGTTGTACCCATTGCGGCGCGGTCACCGATTTCCCCGTGGAAATGGGAGAGATGTCCATGCGGGGACTAGAGGGCTGTATCGTGCAGACCAAAGATGTGTTTTTTCAAGGCGTTTGCAGAAAATGCATTGAAAATTCCAAATAAATTCGTGTGAATGTTGTGACTGCGTACAATGGCAAGTAGCCTTTTACGCGGAAATCTAAAGAGGAGTGCTACATACATGAAAGATTTAAAGGGAACAAAAACAGAGCAGAATTTGCAGGCCGCTTTTGCGGGTGAATCCCAGGCACGCAACAAATATACCTATTTTTCCAAAGTTGCAGCCAAAGAAGGGTACGAACAAGTTGGCGCTATCTTTTTGGAGACTGCGGACAACGAACGTATGCATGCCAAACTCTGGTTTGAGTATCTGGGCGGTATCGGTGATACTGCGGCCAACTTGGAAGCTGCGGCGGCCGGTGAGCATTACGAGTGGACCGATATGTATAAGACGTTCGCCGAAGAAGCGAAAGCAGAAGGATTCGATGAGATCGCCGCAAAATTCTCGTTGGTAGCCAATATCGAAAAAACCCATGAAGCACGCTACAACAAGTTGCTTGAAAATCTCAAAGAGGGTAAGATCTTTTTGAAAGACGGCACGGTCATCTGGAAATGTCGCGTTTGCGGGCACATCCATGTTGGCAAAAGTGCGCCGGAGGTCTGCCCGGTATGTCGGCATCCCCAAGCTTTTTTTGAAGTCAAAGCAGAAAATTATTAAGCGTGTTACGACGGCAATTTGGCCGGCACAGGTTGCAGCTCTTATGCGGTAATAGAGAGCTGCGGTCTGTTGCGTATTATTGTATACAGCCGGGCGGCAAGCGTTGCATCCCGGTTTTGTAATGTAACGCCGTTTTGTATGGCGGAATAGCCCAAACGGTCGGTTGCAAACCATGTACGAGCAAAAGCCCCCCGAACATTACGTTCGGGGGGCTTTTGCTTAATGGCATATTGTGCGGAAATTTCAAACAAGAGCAAAGGAGAACTGAAACAGATAACCAATTATCTTTCTAGGTTCTGTGCGCGGTCAGGCCCGATGCCCACCATGGAAACGCGGCAGTCTACCAGTTTCTCAATGGCATAAACATAGTTTTTGGCATTTTCGGGGAGTTCGGCGAAAGACGCACAACTGCTCAGGTCTCCAGTAAAGCCCGGCAGTTCTGTGTAAACCGGCTCGCAGCCTTCCAGCTCTTCCAATGTGGCGGGAAAGTGTTCGGTTGTGCTGCCATCCGGCAGTTTGTACGCGGTGCAGACTTTTAAGGTGGGCAGATCGGCCAACGTGTCCAGTTTATTCAATGCCAGCGCGGTCAAACCGTTGATGCGCACCGCATGGCGGACGATTACGGCATCAAACCAGCCGGTGCGGCGTGGCCGTCCGGTGGTGGTGCCGAATTCATTGCCGCGGTTGCGGATGGTGTCGCCCGTTTCATCGGACAGCTCCGTCGGGAACGGACCTTTACCCACGCGGGTGGTATAGGCTTTCGCCACACCAATGATGTCTTGAAACAAGGTGGGGCCGACACCGGTACCGGTGCAGAATCCGCCCGCCGTCGGGTGGGAGGAGGTAACATATGGATAGGTGCCCAAGTCGATATCCAGCAACGCGCCCTGCGCCCCTTCAAACAATACGTTCTTGCCCGCTTTCACAGCCTCATAGGCCAGTACGGACACATCATCCACATATTTGGAAAGCCGCTTGCCATAGGAGGTGTATTCCTGAATGATGGCGTCTGCATCCAGTGCTTCGCCGTCATAGACCTGCGTAATAATCTTATTTTTCAGCGCGGCGACAGATGTTGCCTTTTCGGCAAAAACGGCTGGATGCACCAAATCATAGATGCGAATGCCGCAGCGTTCGGCTTTGTCCATGTAGCAAGGGCCGATGCCGCATTTGGTGGTGCCGATGTCGGATGCACCGCGTGCTTTTTCAGAAAGACCGTCAAGCGCGATATGCCAAGGCAGAATGACATGGGCACGCGGATCGATGCGGAGGTTGTCGCAGGAGATTCCGCGTTTTTCCAGCGCGTCGATTTCACCAAGCAGCACTTTAGGATCGACTACGACACCGCAGCCAATCAGGCACGGTGTGGTGCTGTAAAGGATGCCGGACGGGATGAGGTGCAATTTATAGACCTCTCCACCGCTTTTGACAGTGTGGCCGGCGTTGTTGCCGCCTTGCGAACGCACCACAACATCAGCGCGTGATGCGAGAATATCAATAATTTTCCCTTTTCCCTCGTCGCCCCACTGGGCGCCAACGACGACTTTAGAAGGCAAGATGAAGACCTCTTTCCTTTTATATAGTCCACGGGCAGCGAACTGCCTGCACAATCTTTTCATGCGGTTGCATGATAAATTACCAAACCGTATGTATTATACCAGATTGCAGCAGGATGTTCAATGTAAAACGTGGGTAAAACCAGGCGATTAGGTCGGATGGCGGCAAAAGCGGCACACGGGTGTGTGCATTTGGAAGGAGCATTATAAAAAGACAGCATAATTGTTGCATATTTTCCATCTGTTTTCTATACTGCGGGTCGAAATCCTCTCAAAAATATGATATACTACTAGTTGATTATACTTAAGTGAAGAGCGAAGGAATGTGCATGTGTTTACAGCAAGCCCGTCATAGACTGCAAAGAATTGAAGGTTTGCACATTTGCGATTTGGATTGCCGTCAGTAGGGTCAGATTACAAATAAGAGGATAACGTTTATGCCGACATTTGCTCCATCTCGCACATGCGGCTTTGCTTGAGAAAAAGAAGAAAACCTGTGTTTTTTAAGCAAGGCATGTATGTGCGATTTGCCAAACATTCCGATGTGTTGCAAGAAAAAATCAATATGGAAAAGACGGTGTTTTTCCATACCTGTGCAGTTTTTGTAACAAATGTCCAATATATTTTAGATTAGCCGCTTTGAGGATAATGATGGATTCTTTTGAACGTTCTTATATTGCTTTGGAATATAACCGGGTGCGTGAGCGGTTGGGGGACGCCTGTGTGTGCGCAGGCGCCGCACGCCGCGCACAAGCCCTGCTGCCGGCTGATACGTTGGAAGATGCGTGTGAGCAGCTTGCACAGACCGCAGACGCGATTCGCCTGAGTACACGGTTCGGGGACCCTCCGTTTTCGGGTGTGAAAGAGGTATCAGATGCGTTGCAGCGCGCGAAGATTGGTGCGTCGTTGCAAATGGGCGATCTGCTGCGTGTGGCCAAGGTGCTGTCCGCTATTCGTGCGTTGGTGCGGTACCGCGACGGTGCGGAGGGAGAAACCACTTGTCTGGACGAGTGGTTTGACGCGCTGGCACCCAATAAATATCTGGAAGAAAAGATCACGGCTGCCATTCTGCCCGAGGAGGAAATGGCAGATACTGCAAGCGGCGAACTGGCCGACATCCGCCGCAATATCCGTCGGGCAGGGCAGCGCGTGCGTGAACAACTTGATAAAATGGTACGTTCACAGCGATATGCAAAGTTTTTGCAAGAGTCCATCGTGACGCAGCGCGGGGGGCGATTTGTCATCCCTGTGCGGTCAGAATACCGTTCGGAAGTGCCGGGCTTGGTGCATGATACGTCCGCGTCCGGCGCCACATTGTTTATCGAGCCAATGGCCGTGGTAGAGGCGGACAATGAGCTGAAAGTTCTGTACGCCAAAGAGGAAAAAGAGGTTGAGCGCATTTTGGCGGCGCTTTCCGCCGAAGTGGCTCTGTTTGCGGATGTGATCGTGGGGGATATCCGTACTGCTGAAACACTGGATTTTATTTTTGCACGCGCCAGATTGGCATTTTCCATGAAAGCAGGGGTGCCAACTCTTACGGACGACGGTATTATTGATCTGCACCGTGCGCGCCATCCACTGCTCCCTCCTGAAAAAGCGGTGCCCATTGATATTCGTTTGGGAGAAACATTTGGCACGCTGGTTATCACGGGGCCGAACACAGGCGGGAAGACGGTTGCACTTAAAACATTGGGACTTGTTACGCTAATGGCGATGTCGGGACTTGCGGTACCGGTCGCAGATGATTCAAAGCTGTCGTTTTTTGAACAGGTGCTGGCCGATATCGGTGATGAACAGAGCATTGAACAGTCGCTGTCTACATTTTCCGCACATATGACCAACATTGTTGGTATCCTGCATACCTGTGGGCCGCACAGCCTGGTTTTGTTAGACGAACTGGGCTCTGGCACCGACCCGACGGAGGGTGCGGCGCTGGCGGTGGCAATTCTGGAGCATCTCAAGCTGCGGGGCGCAAAAGTGGCTGCAACCACACATTATGCGGAGTTAAAGATCTACGCGCTGGAAACACCCGGTGTGGAGAACGGATCGTGCGAATTTGATGTGGCAACCCTGCGTCCGACGTATCGGCTGCTTATCGGTGTGCCCGGCCGCTCCAATGCGTTTGCGATTTCGGCAAAGCTGGGACTGTATGAGAGTGTCATCATTCGGGCCAAGGCGCTGCTTTCCACGGAAGATACCCGTTTTGAACAGGTAGTGGAAGGCTTGGAAAAGAACCGGCTGGCGATGGAAGCCGCACGCGCCGAGGCAGAAGCGCTTCGCAGGCAGGCCGCACAGGACAGGGAGGCCGCCGCGCACCTGCGTGAACAACTGGAAAGTACGCGGGAAAAAGAACTGGAACGCGCGCGGACACAGGCGCAGACGATGGTGGGGCGCGCCCGTGCCGAGGCGCAGGCGCTGCTTGCCGACATCGACGAGCTGCGAAAGATGGAGGCTGCTGAAAAAGCGGATGCACTGCGCGAGCTGGCGAAAAGCACAGTGGGTGCAAGGTTGAAAGAACTGGAAAAGACAGCTGATCCTGTGCGTAGGAAACAGGCGCCGGTCTACCATCTGCCGCGCAAACTGCGCGCGGGTGACCGGGTGCTGATCAATGATATCGACCAGAAAGGCACCGTACTTTCACCCACCGATACTTCCGGCATGGTGGAGGTGCAGGCGGGCATCATTAAGACCCGCGTACCTGAAAACGATCTGCGCCTGCTTGAAAATGAGCGTGTGTCGGTACAGGCGCGTGCGAGCGGCGGCCGCGTCGCCCGCGCGCTCCGCGGTACGCACGCCGTTGCGCAGACGGAATTGGATCTGCGCGGGCAAACCGTGCAGGAGGCGTTGGAGGCAGTTGACAAGTTTATCGACGATGCCCGTCTTTCCGCGTTGGGTCAGGTCTCCATTATCCATGGCAAGGGTACCGGAGCACTGCGCAATGCTGTGCAGCAGCATCTAAAAGGAAACCGTTCGATTAAATCCTTCCGCCTCGGGCGGTACGGTGAAGGAGAGAACGGTGTCACCATTGTGGAGCTTTCTTGAATAGATTGATGAGATAAAAGCTGAGGAGTGTACGTGTGTGCCGATTTTACTGAAGCTGCTTTTGAATATACTTTCGCTTACCATGATCTTTGCAATCTCCGTGTTTGCGTGGAAGAATCGAGATAAGACCGGATGCCCGCAGTTGTTGCGGATGTGTCTCTTCCTGTTTCTCTGGAATGCATGCGCGTGGATGCAGTCGCTTCCCATTTTTACAGGGCAGGAAAAAATGATTTGGTTCCGTGTGATGCAGATCGGTCCATTTTACCTTGTGCCCACTTTTTTAAGTTATGCGCTGCATTATACCGGAACCTATCGCACGGTGACAAAATGGTTTCTTTTTGCCACTTATGCGGTGCACACTTTTGGCTTGTTTCTGGTATTCACCGATCCGTGGCTTCACGGGTACTGGATGCCTACAATCCATTGGGATATCGACCGGTTTGGCACATTGATTATGCAAACGACTGCATTAAACGATGGTATTACGTTGTTTGGTTTGCTGGTGTGCAGCTTTTCAAGCATATTATTGATGCTGTATTGTATCCATTCAAAAAACGGTATGCGCGGACAGGCGCGTTGCATCCTAATTGCTGCGATTATACTCGGCAGCTACTCGGGCGTTCGTAATATATTGATTTCCATGCAAAATGTGCTGCCGCCGATTGCGTTTTTGTTTTCTGTGCCAGCGCTGATTGTGCTGATCGGCGTTATCCGGTTTGACTTCATTTCCCTGATGCCCATTGCGTATCAGGAGGTGTTTGAGGCAATTGATGAAGGGGTCATTATTTTTTCTAAGGATGGGTGCGTGCTTAGTTTCAACCGTTCTGCCCGGGAACTCTTTGCACTGCATGAGGGCAAGGTGATGCAGAACAACCGCAAAGGACTGCATCAGTT
>NZ_JBDNLG010000083.1:0-13553 GCF_047718355.1 Ethanoligenens sp. | reverse complement strand
GACGTATACAAAGTAACTTAGTTTTATTTATTATGCAAAACCTAAAACGATCGGGGGAAAATCATGAGACATCCTATAATAGGGCGGGTGGTGTTGGTCATGACGGGCGCTTTGCTGGTCATCGGGTTGTCCGCCTGCAACAGCGGCAGTACAGCAGCCGACAGTAGTGCCAACAGCGAGAGTCCTCTAAAAGAATTGAATGTAGCGCTTTTCCCTAACCTTACCCATGCGCAGGGGCTTGTGGGCAAAAACAACGGTGATTTCCAGAAAGCCATCGGTTCAAGTACCACAATCAACTGGAAATCATACAACGCAGGCCCAGACGAAACACAGGCATTTTTGACTGGTGCCGAAGACATCGGGTATATCGGGCCGGGGCCAGCCATCACCGGCTATGTGCAATCGCGTGGGGATATCCAAATTGTCGCAGGATCGACCGATGGCGGTGCATTGCTCATTGCACGGAAAGGTGCAGGGATCAAGAGTGTAAAAGATCTTGCGGGCAAAAAAGTTGCCATCCCGCAATATGGGAACACACAGCACTTGTTGTTGCTTAATCTGCTCCAAAAAAATGGATTGAAAACGGCTGATAAGGGCGGCACAGTGACAGTGCAGCAGGTTAACAACCCGGATGTACAGACGTTGTTCGACAAAGGGGCGCTGGATGCGGCATTGGTGCCGGAGCCATGGGGTTCTACGCTGATACAGAAAGACGATGCGCAAGTGGTTCTGGATCAAAACGCGCTTTGGCTTAACGGCAAATACGCCACTGCTGTTGTGATTGCCCGCAAAGACTTCATCAAGGCGCACCCCGATGTGCTGGAAAAATTCCTTAAAGCGCATGTAGCACTCACGGATTATATCAACAAAAATCCGCAGGCCGCGCAAGATGCTATCAATAACCAGATCAACGTGCTTACACAGAAAAAATTGTCTACGGATATTCTGGCATCTTCTTTCAAAAACACAACGGTGGTAAACGACCCGTCCAAAGCCTCGGTGCTGGATTTTGCCACATTTGCAAAAGATGCCGGCTATTTGCAGGGTAGTTCAGATTATAAGACCTTGTTCGATTTTACCGCGTTGAACAAAGTGCTGAAGGCAGATGGGAAAGCGACGATCTCATAAGATCTTTGCTGTCCATCAGGCCTGTGCGACTGATTGACCTGCTGCATATCCACCGGAGGTGATACGGATGGTGCCTGACCTTTTTGATACATGCGGTCCGCAAGAAAAACACGTGTTTTGCGCGTTGCAAAAGACTGGCCCGATGTCTAAAAGTCAACTGCTTGCGGCTACCGGATTAAAATTGACCACCCTCAGTCGCTTTTTGCGTCCGCTGAAGGAATTGAAGCTGGTTGTGTGTCCGCAGTTTGGCGAGTCGTCGGGTGGGCGCAGACCCGCGTTATATGATGTGCCCGATCGGAGTTATTATTTACTGGGTGTGGATATTTCGCGTACATATATGCGGATTGTACTTACCGATTTGAAACTGCATGTGGTTGTTTCACACTGGTTTGATATGGGCGAGTGGGCAACTCCGGAATGGACGGTACAAACAATCATCAAGACAGCTCAAGACATGCTGGCACAAACGGTTGAAACGGGCGGACGAATCATTCGCGCCGGTGTTGGTACTGTAGGCCCCATGTCTCGAGCGGAAGGCGTCTTAATTTCTCCGCGCTATTTTCAGGCGTCAGGCTGGCAGCAGGTGCCGATTGTTTCCATGCTTCAACAAGGGTTGGGGTGCCCGGTATCCCTGGATAACGGCGCCAATACCGCCGTGTTGGCCGAATCACTCTATGGAATCGGGAGGGACGTTTCACGAGTTGTCTATGTCAACTGCGGTGTGGGCATTCGTATCGGTACGTTTATGGACGGTGTACTCATTCGCACACCGCAAAATGAGGAGGACGTCTTCGGCCATATGGTCGTGAATGCCGACGGGCGGCTTTGTACTTGTGGAAAGCGTGGTTGCCTGGATTGCTATGTGACGATCCGTGCGGTCACGGCTGATTTTGAGAAGCGCCGGAAACTGGGTGAACCCTCTGCTTTACCGCCGGATGCTTCATGGGAAGAAATCTGCGCGGCAGCGCAGCAAGGTGATGCGTTGGCGGATAATGTGTTACGGAATGCCGCCACATATTTGGGCATTGGACTCTCCAATCTCATTAATTTGCTTGGGCCGGGTCTGGTCATCCTGAGCGGGCCGCTGATCCGGGAGTCGGAACTCTATTATGAAGTGGCTGCCGGCATGGCGAAGAAGCAGGCTTGGTCGGCACAAAGCGGGGTGGTGTTTCACCGCGGCGGCTGCCTGGAAGAAGACGCTATGGCGGTGGGGGGCGCCGCACTGGCATTGGAAGAAGCCATAAGTGCACCCCCGACATGCAGTGCGCAACCGGCATCACAATTCGGGTGATTCATATAGCGGTTTTTGGCCATGTTGGCAGAATTGCTGCAAAGCCTTTTCAATGCTTGTCATGATGCCCTTATGTTTCCGCGTGAGGCAGTAAGTGGTTTTTCACATATATACACAGGAATGGAGGACATTTGATGAGCTTGGTAATCAAGAATATTAACAAGAATTTTACAGCGGATGGTGTGAAAGCCGGCGCGCTGCACAACGTCAATCTCGAATTGAAAGACGGAGAATTTGTCTGTGTGCTGGGGCCTTCGGGTTGTGGCAAGTCCACATTGCTCAATATTGTCGCGGGGCTGGATAAGGCAACAAGCGGGACCGTAGAACTGGATGGAAAACGCGTCTGCCGTGCCGGGCCCGATCGGGCGGTTATGTTTCAAGAGTCGGCCCTTTTTCCGTGGATGCGTGCGGTGGACAATGTCGCATACCCGCTTAAAGTTGCGGGTGTTCCAAAGGAAGAGCGTATTGCGCGCGCAATGAACTATTTGAAGTTGGTGCGTCTGTCCGGATTTGCACAGCGCTACCCGCATGAACTGTCCGGCGGTATGCGCCAGCGCGTGGCGCTCGCGCGTGCGCTCATTCTGGATTCCAAAGTGCTGCTGATGGATGAACCCTTTGCGGCACTGGACAGCCAGACCAAAACTATTTTGCAGCTGGAGCTTCAACGCATCTGGCTGGAAACCAAACGCACGATTTTTTTTGTAACCCATAACGTAGAGGAAGCGGTCATGCTGGCTGATCGGGTGGTGGTTCTGTCTGCGCATCCCGGGACTGTTAAAAAGGAATTTCGCATTGAGCTGGCTCGCCCGCGCCAAAAAGAAAGCGTTGATCTGACATACTTTGTCAAGAGCGTCATGGCTGTATTAAAAGAGGAGGTGGAGAAGGTTGCCAAAAGCGAGTTCGGTGATGACTGGAGCTTTGAAAAAGATACTGTTTTACCTGGGGCTGATCGTGATTTGGGTGCTAATCTATGAGATCGGCGTTAATATCCTGCACATATGGAAGCCCTATATTTTTCCAACCCCGCTGGGTGTGCTGCAAACCGTCGGCAAACTGATTGCCAACGGCTCTATGGGAATTGGCATACTGGTCACACTGCAACGCGTGGTAGGCGGATATTTGCTATCCATGGTGATAGGGGTTGGAATCGGCCTGCTGACTACGCGGTTTAAGGGATTGGGCAAACAGATTAGTTCCTTTATCCTTGGGTTGCAAACGCTGCCGAGCATCTGTTGGCTGCCGTTTGCCGTCCTCTGGTTCGGCATTGGGGAAAGCGCGATTCTGTTTGTGGTCGTGATTGGTTCGACATTTGCCATTGCCATCGCTGTACAAGACGGAATCCGCAATATCAACCCGCTGTATCTGCGTGCAGCCCACACGATGGGCGCCAAGGGTGTACCGTATTATCGGGATATCGTGTTTCCGGCCTCTCTGCCCACACTGATTTCCGGCCTAAAGCAGGGCTGGTCATTTGCATGGCGTGCACTGATGGCCGGTGAGATGCTCTCCGCGACTAAAGGGCTGGGCGTTATTTTGATGCAAGGCCGCGATTTTGCGGACATCAATCAGGTTATGGCGATGATGATCGTCATTGTCGTGCTTGGGTTGCTGATTGACAAATTGGTGTTTGGGCGGGCAGAGAAATCTGTGCGCCGCCGTTGGGGGCTGGATCGTGCCTGATTCCCTTTTGGAAGGTGGTTGTGCTTCCCATTGGATTGCAGTACAATAAAGATATTGGTAAATTTGGAGGTTTACAATGAAAATTCAGACAAACGGACAGACCGTGGAACTGGAAAAAGAACTGACGGTGCAGGAACTGCTTCAAGTGCAAAATGTCAACATGCCGGAATATGTTACGGTGCAGATTAATGATAATTTTATCCCACGCACAGATTTTGAGACCCATGTGGTCAAAGAGGGCGATGCGGTTGAATTTCTATACTTCATGGGAGGCGGCGCACAGTGTCAGTGAATTTTACTAATGAGATGATGGAGCGGTATTCCCGTCATATCATCCTCAAGGAAGTGGGCGTAAAAGGGCAGATGAAGCTCCTAAACGCCAAGGTTTTGGTTGTTGGCACCGGCGGTTTGGGCGCACCTGCCGCGATGTATCTGGGTGCGGCTGGTGTGGGCACGATCGGTCTGGTCGATTTTGACACCGTCGATCTTTCCAATCTTCAGCGCCAGATCATTCATCAGACGAAGGATGTAGGCAAGCCCAAGGTGCAGTCCGGAAAAGAAACCATCAACGCAATGAACCCGGATGTCAATGTGGTGACCTATAATGAATGGATTCGAGCCGACAACATCCTCGACATCATCAACGATCAGGATTATGATTTCATCATCGACGGTACAGATAATTTTCCCGCAAAATTTCTTATCAACGACGCGTGCGTGATGGCGAAAAAGCCGTTTTCTCATGCAGGCATTATTCGTTTCCAGGGACAGACGATGACTTATGTGCCCGGTGAAGGCCCCTGCTATCGCTGTGTGTTTAAAAATCCGCCTCCTCCCGATGCCGTTCCAACTTGCCGTCAGGCAGGTGTGCTGGGTGTGATGGGTGGCATTATTGGCACGATTCAGGCCAGTGAGGCATTGAAATATATATTGGGACTGGGGCATCTGCTAACCGGATCTCTGCTCACCTATGACGCGTTGAATATGGATTTCCGCAAGGTCAAACTGGGTGAAGTGAAAGACTGCGCGGTCTGCGGGGAACATCCCACCATCACGAAACTGATTGATTATGAGCAGACGGCTTGTGACATGAAGGACGGCCACTAAGGGGGAGCAGCGATGCTGAAATTTCCAAAAGCACAGTTTGAACGGTTTCTCGCCCATGCAAAAGAGGGTCTGCCGAATGAGGCCTGCGCATTGCTAGGCGGTATAGTCGGCGGACAAGATGCGGCAATTAAACAGGTCTATCTTTTGACCAATGTGGATAAAAGTCCGGAACATTTTTCTATGGACCCGCAGGAGCAGTTTGCGGCCATCAAGGACATGCGCAAAAACGGCTGGGTTTTGTTGGGTAATCTGCACAGCCATCCATCTTCGCCATCCCGCCCATCCGAAGAAGACAAGCGGCTGGCATTCGACCCATCGATTCGGTACCTTATCCTTTCACTAATGGAAAAGGAACCGGTCGTGAAATGCTTCCATATTCGTGGCACAGAGGTGGAACAGGAGCCAATTACCCTGTTGGAGGAAGAATAAAATGGCAGTGGATTACAGCGCTCTGAAAAAGGGTGGCTTTATGCGGCAAAAACAAAAGAACTGCTTTTCCATGCGTCTGCGCATGGTGGCGGGGCATGTGACGGCGGAACAGCTGAAAGCCGTTTATGAGATCGCCGATCGATTCGGGCAGGGCTACGTGCATCTGACGGCGCGGCAGGGCATTGAGATTCCGTTCATCCGGCTTGAGGACATTGACGAGGTTAAGAAAGCGCTGCGGGCAGGCGGGTTGGAACAGGGCGCCTGCGGTGCGCGGGTGCGCACCGTGACGGCCTGCCAAGGCAGTGCCATTTGCCCAAGCGGTTTAATCGAGACCCAAGGTCTTGCCAAAAAACTTGACGCACGGTATTTTGGCAAAGATCTGCCGCATAAATTCAAGCTGGGCATCACCGGCTGCAAGAACAATTGCCTGAAAGCGGAGGAGAACGACCTCGGTATTAAAGGCGGCATGTGGCCGACCTATCATGCAGATGTTTGCACGCACTGCGGCCTTTGTGCTGCGGTCTGTCCGACTCGGTGCATCACGGTGGACAAGGAAAACAAGACCCTGTCTTTTAACGATAAAGATTGCGTTGCTTGCGGGCGGTGTGTCAAATCCTGTCCGACTGACGCATGGACGGGCCAAAGCGGATATGTACTGTCTTTCGGGGGCAATTTTGGAAACCATCTGCAATTTGGCACGCAGCTGCTGCCGATCCTCTTTGAGGAAGAAAAATTGCTGAAAGTGGTGGATGCTACCATTGCATTTTTCAAGGAATACGGCAAGCCGTCCGAACGGTTTTCCCAATGTCTGAATCGTGTGGGTTTTGAAAAACTGCACGAACAGCTGGAGGAGGTGGTCAAATGAGCAAGGCGGATGCATTTGTAGATATCACCGACGCAGTGTGCCCAATGACGTTTGTGAAAGCGAAGGTCGCCATTGAAGAACTGGATGCCGGTCAGACGCTGGAAATCCACATGAATGGCGGGGAACCGATTCAAAATGTGCCCCGCAGCATGAAGGACGAAGGGCACACGGTGCTGGATGTACAGGCAAACGACGATGGCACTTTCAGCATTCTGGTGAAAAAAGGTGAGGATTGATCGATGAAATTTGATACCTCGCTGCTGCACGGCGGGTATGGGCCGGACAAAGCCAACGGTGCCACCCTGCCGCCCATCAGTCAGAACACCGCATTTGCGGCCGGCACGGCGGAAGAATTGGAAGCCATCTTTGCCAACCGCAAACCGGGATTTGTTTATTCGCGGGTGTCCAATCCGTCTGTTTCTTCGTTTGAACGGCGCATGGCCTATCTGGAAAGCGGGATTGGCGCGGTCGCCTGCAATTCCGGAATGGCAGCCATTACCACCGCACTGCTCGGCTTCTTGCGCGCGGGGGACGAGTTGTTATCGGCTTCCGGTATTTTCGGCGGAACCTGTTCCTTGTTCAACGGCTTTGAAGATCTCGGCATTCATACGATTTATGTGCCGGACAGCCGCGCGGTATCTTTCGAGCAGGCGTTTACCCCAAACACCAAAGCGGTCTTTGTGGAATCGATCGGCAATCCCAAACTGGATGTGCCGGATATAGCGGCGCTGTCGGCGCTCTGTGAGCAGCATGGTGCATTGCTCGTGGTGGATGCAACGATGGCAACGCCGTATTTGTACAAACCGTTGACTCTGGGGGCGCATCTGCTGGTGCATTCAACGTCCAAGTTCATCAACGGCAGCAGCAGTGCCATTGGCGGTGTCCTGGTGGACAGCGGGCGTATCAAATGGGACTTGGAACGTTTTCCGTCTCTGAAACCCTATCGGAAGTTTGGCCCAATGGCATATCTGGCGAAACTGCGCGAGGGTGTGTATCGTGACTACGGTGTTTGTATGCCGCCGCTCCATGCCTACCTCAACGGCATCGGACTGGAAACGCTGGGGGTTCGGATGGAGCGCATCTGTGACAACGCGTTCAAACTTGCGCAGGCGCTGGAACATACACCTGGGGTGGTGCAGGTCACCTATCCGGGTCTGTCCTCTCATCCCGATCACGCGGTGGCGGAGAAACAATTCGGCGGGCATTTCGGTCCAATGGTTACCCTGCGCGTCGGTTCTTGGGAGAACGCGTTTTCCGTACTCAACGCCCTGCGCTATTGCACCATTGCGTCGAATATTGGGGATGCACGTACACTGGTTTTGCATCCGGCATCGTCGATATACCACGAATATACGAAAGAACAGCGTTTGCGTATGGGCGTATCAGATGACCTCATCCGTGTCAGCGTCGGATTGGAAGACACTGATGATTTGATTGAGGATTTCCGCAATGCGCTGCAAGCAGTGCGAGGTGATGAAGAATGAAACTGGAGCGCAAAATAATCGAGACCGATTTCCTCATTATCGGCGGCGGAACGGCGGGGTGTTATGCCGCTATTGTCGCAGCGGAGGAAGACCCGCATCTGCGCATCCTGATTGTGGAAAAGGCGGATATCAAGCGCAGCGGCTGTTTGGCTGCGGGGGTGAACGCCCTCAATGCTTACATTGCGGACGGGCTGGAACCTTCGAGTTATGTCGATTATGCCCGCACCGATGCATCGGATATTCTGCGGGAAGACCTTGCCCTTACAATGGCCGAGCGGCTCAATGCTGTTACGCGCAAAATGGAAAGTCTGGGGCTGGTCATCCTCAAAGATGAAAACGGCGGCTATGCAATGCGCGGCAAACGCAATGTGAAAATTAACGGCGAGAATATTAAGCCGCTGTTGGCGAAAGCTGTGGCGTCCCATCCCAACATTACGGTGCTCAACCGCGTGAATGTTACAGACTATCTTACCCAAGACCAGCGCGTGGCCGGCGCGGTCGGCTTCTCCATTGAACAACCGGTGTTTTACGCGTTCCATGCCAAGGCCACGCTCTGTGCAACGGGCGGTGCGGCGGGACTTTACCGCCCCAACAACCCCGGCTTTTCCAAGCATAAAATGTGGTATTGCCCATTTGATGCGGGTGCGGGCTATGCCATGGGCATCCGCGCCGGTGCGGAGATGACTACGTTTGAAATGCGGTTTATTGCCTTGCGCTGTAAAGATACCATTGCCCCCACCGGCACGATTGCGCAGGGAGTCGGCGCACCGCAGGTCAATGGCGCCGAGAAACCGTATGCGGAGCAGTACGGCGGGAACACCACGGCTATGCGCCTGTATTCCACCGTGATGGAGAACCGTGCGGGCCGCGGCCCCTGTTATTTAAAAACAGAGGGAATAACCGAGCGCCAACAGGATGATTTGTATAAGGCATATCTCAACATGGCGCCCGCACAGACGCTTAAATGGCTGGAAAACGGTGGCCCGGCGACCCACAACGTGGAGATCGAAGGCACAGAACCGTATGTGGTCGGTGGGCATACTGCCAGCGGTTACTGGGTGGATACCGGACGCGCGGCGACCTTGCCCGGCCTGTATGCGGCGGGGGATGTGGCGGGCGGCTGTCCGCAGAAATATGTCACCGGTGGGTTTGTGGAAGGGGAGATCGCCGCGCAGTCGGCACGTGCCTATATTGCCGGGCTGGGCAAATCCGTTCCGGCGGACGATGCGCAGGCAGATGCCAAATGCAAAGAATTGGAAGCATTCCTCAGCCGCAAGGCGGGTGCCTATACGGTTGCACAGCTTGAAGAAGCCATGCAGAAGACCATGGACGAGTACGCGGGCGGGATTTCTCAAAACTATGTGGTCTGCGGCACCAAACTCAAACGGGCGAAAGAACAGCTGCGGGAACTGCTCGCGCTTGCAAATACACTTCATGCGAGGGACTTGCATGAGCTGATGTGCCTTTGCGAAGTGATCGACCGCTTGTACGTCTGTCTGGTGCTGGTCGCGCATCTGGAAGCACGCAAAGAAACCCGCTGGCACAGTTTTGATGAAAATGCCGACTATCCGGGGCAGGATGACGCACATTTTCGCTGTTTCATCAATTCCCGTATGGAAAATGGCGTGGTGCATGTGTTCACCCGCCCGTTGTTGAGGAAGGGGGAAACACTGTGAGCATCCATATCCGCCAAGAAACTTGTACCGGCTGCGGCAAATGCCTGACAGCTTGTCCGGGTACGTTGATTGCTAAGATCGAGGGTAAGGCGGTGCTGCAATATCCCGAGGAATGCTGGGGATGTACAGCCTGCCTAAAAGAGTGTGCGTTCGGCGCCATCCATACGTTTTTAGGCGCCGATATCGGCGGGCGCGGTACGGAGTTGTCCGTGCGTCGGGAGGGCTCTTTGCTCCATTGGGTATTTGAGCGCCCCAATGGGGAAACCCGTACCATCACTGTGGATGCGCGGGATGCCAATAAGTATTAAGCGTTCAGTTTTTTATTTCACACACTTTTTACCGTTTTGGTCAAAAGTGCAAACGGCCTTTTGACGGGGCTTTTGATAAGGAGGTCATTTCATGGATCATCTCGACAGGCTTGAGGCGCAAAGCATCTATATTTTGCGCGAGGCCTATAATAAATTCCGCAAGCTGGGTATGCTGTGGTCGATTGGCAAAGATTCTACGGTGATGCTTTGGCTGGCGAAAAAAGCGTTTTTTGGTCATTGCCCGTTTCCGCTTATCCATGTCGATACATCCTACAAGATGCCGGAAATGATTGCATTTCGTGACCGTGTTGCCAAAGAATACAATTTGGAACTGATTGTGCACCGCAATGAAGAGGCGATTGCCGCCGGCATGGGGCCGCAGGCGGGCCGTCTGGTTTGCTGCAAGGCATTGAAAGCCGACGGACTGCAACAGGTTGTCGATGCGTACAAGTTTGAGGGTCTGATTGCCGGTATCCGCCGCGACGAGGAAGGCTCGCGTTCTAAGGAGCGCGTATTTTCCGAGCGCGGTGTGGATTCCGCGTGGGACTATACCAACCAGCCGCCGGAGCTTTGGGATCAGTTCAAGACTGAATTTCCCAAAGGCCACCATATTCGTGTCCATCCGTTGCTGCAATGGGACGAAATCGACATCTGGTCCTATGTGGAGCGTGAAAAGATTCCGGTTGTTGATCTGTATTTTGCGAAGAACGGCAAGCGTTACCGCAGCTTGGGGTGCGGCTGCTGCACGGAGCCAATTGATTCCAATGCCGTCACCGTGCCTCAGATCATCGAGGAACTGAAAACCACGAATGTGAGCGAACGTGCGGGCCGTGCGCAGGACAAAGAGGACGCGTACGCCATGCAGAAATTGCGCAAAAATGGATACATGTAAGGAGGGGACGACCAGTATGTCTGAAACAATTACTAAACAGGAAACCGCCACGCGGGAAGTGCTGAAAATTGTCGTCGTCGGTCATGTGGATCATGGCAAATCCACATTGATCGGGCGGCTGTTATACGATACCGAGTCCTTGCCGGAGGGCGCAATTGACAAAGTGAAGCGCATTTCAAAGGAAACCGGCAAGCCGTTTGAATATGCGTATTTGCTGGATGCGTTTGAGGAAGAGCAGAAACAAGGCATCACCATCGACACAACCTCGCTGCAATTCCATACGAAAAAACGCGATTATGTCATCATCGACGCACCGGGTCATGTGGAGTTTTTGAAAAACATGATTTCCGGCGCGGCCAATGCGGAAGCGGCTTTGCTTATGGTGGACGCCAAAGAGGGCATTCAAGAGCAATCGAAACGCCACGGCTACATTTTGTCTCTGCTCGGTATTCGGAAAGTGTACGTCGTTATCAACAAGATGGATCTGGTGGACTACTCCCAGGAGCGGTATGAGGAAATCAAAAGCGGTATGCAGGATTTTCTAAACAAACTACATATTTTCCCGCTCAAATTCATTCCGGTGTCGGCAGTCAACGGTGAAAACATTGCCAGCAAGTCCGACAAAATGCCATGGTATAACGATCAGCCCATTCTGGAAGCCATCGACGAGTTTGAAAAGGACAAAGAACTGGTAAATAAACCGTTGCGTTTTCCCATTCAAGATGTCTACAAATTTGATGACCGCCGCATCATTGCGGGACGAATTGAGACCGGTGTCTTGCATGTGGGGGACGAGATTGTCATTCAACCGGGCAACAAATCGACACACGTCAAATCCGTTGCCTACTGGGCGCCGCGCGATCAAACCGATAACGTATCGGCCGGGATGTCGGTCGGTATTACAGTGGAGGACGAGTTTTTCAACTGTCGCGGAGAAGTGATTTCACATCGCAGTTCCCAACCATTGGTGGGTGATGCGTTTGATGTCAACCTGTTCTGGATGGGTAAAAAACCGCTGACGGTTGGCGCGACCTATAAGCTGAAACTGGCGACGCAGGAGACCATGTGCGAAATCGCGGAGATTAAACACGTGGTTGATACCAATACGCTTGGCACAGCGGAAGATGTGCAGTCGGTCGGCACCAACGGCGTGGCGGAAGTTACGTTGAAAACCAAGACCCCTGTTGTCTTCGATCTGTTCAAGAATAACCATGCCATGGGACGTTTCGTCTTGGTGGATGGTTACGATGTGAGCGGTGGCGGCATTGTATCCGGGGAGGCCGAGGGTGCATTGGTGCACAGTGTGTTTTCAGGCGGCGGCCGCCGGTTGGAAGTCACTTTATTTGACGAGTTTTTCTATGCGCCGGAAGACCGGCAAGTCTTCAAGAATGTGACTCATGTCAGTGTGTTCAGCGAGGAAGATATTTTGCCGGTCAAAGGCAAAACCTATGCGTACCCGCGTGATTTTGATCTGACGGATGTGCCGAGCGGTCTTGCGGCGCGTGTGCGCGGCGGCAAGCTTGAATCGCTGCTTCCACTGGATGAATATGCCTATGCCGGCTTACCAGTGTTGACGGCGTCTGGTCTGGCGGTGCGGATTTCATCTGCCGAGGACTGGGAGAATTATCGAAAGACCGCCCAGACCACCGGTGTGGATATCGTTGCACTTTGCACCAAATGGATGGACTTCGGGACGTATCATACCATCTGCTTTGGACGGGTATAACGGACCAGTCTACGCGAACCTTATAGGAACAACAGATGTAAAGGTTTATTAAAGGCATTGAGCGATACCGTCAACTGCCTTCATCACTGCGGCCACAGCCAACCCCACCATTGGCGGCAGCACCATCCTCATCGAGGGCATCCATGCGCATATGTTCTACAACAGTTCGAATACCCCCAGTGCGTATGTGCTTCGCGGATCGTAAATGGTGGCACCATGAGCGGTGGCGCATTCACCTACAGCGGCTATACCATTACCGTTACCAAGATCGATACCCTCACGGCGGGCTAGCGGTTTTCATTTGAAATTTTCCAAGACGGCACCGCTTCTATGTATTTTAAAATGATACCCAATGGAGACGGGACGTTTACGATTGGAACCGGATGCAGCAACGCCACGAGCAATCTGGATGTGCAAAATAATACTATTTCCACTCCGGTTATTGAGCAACGGAAAAGTGACAGCACCACCTAGCAATTTATTTTTGAGGCAGTTGCCGCAACACTGAAATTGGCATCCACAGGTACTTCCATTGTTTCGGAAAAAGATTATTACATTTGCTCGGGGCTTAATAACCTGTATTTTCCTGTATTTGGATGAATCAAGCAATACACCACAATCGAAATTGCTTCAAAATGCATAGAAGATAACCTGTGCCTTACCTATGACGGCTTGAACCGGTTGTCTATCAAACAATTTACGTTCGGTAACGGCAAACTGATAATCGAATATGCCTATTCAGTACAAATTGCAGCCCGCGTCATACGCGGGCTGCAATTTGCTGAGCCAAACGGAGTATCCGTATTCGACCGGTACACTGGGTACAGTGAAGCCGCCCATACCTACACTTCCGGCGATGGCAACCGGAAAGACAGCTGACATCTTATGACACGATTGGCAATCCGCTGAATTTGTTGTGGTCAAGCATTTTTGTAACACAGCTACCTAAATTGATTCAATCCGTACC
>NZ_JBDNLG010000082.1:6289-13748 GCF_047718355.1 Ethanoligenens sp. | reverse complement strand
ATCATATGTCATACAGACAAATTCAAATAATGTATTCATATACGTCCCTTCACCTCGATTATAGCAGCATAGATAACAATAGTTAAAAAACTCTTTTTTCCAATTCCGTGTAACGATGTAAGTGTTTTGCTATTTGATCGTATTGGTCAGGTGTGAGCGATTGTTTTCCGTCAGACAAGGCGTTGGATGGATCATTGTGAACTTCGATCATGATCCCGTCTGCCCCTGCAGCGATTGCTGCTTTAGATAACGGCTCCACAAGCCAAGGTAATCCCGTAGCATGGCTAGGATCTACGATGATTGGAAGGTGAGTGAGTCGTTTTAGAACAGGCACTGCCGAGATATCTAATGTATTGCGTGTAAAGGTTTCAAAAGTACGTATGCCACGTTCACACAACATCACCTTACTATTTCCACCACTTAATATATACTCCGCACTCATTAATAACTCCGTAATATTGTTCGCAAAGCCACGTTTCAAAAGAATAGGTTTGTCAATATTTCCAAGCTCTTTTAAAAGCTCAAAGTTTTGCATATTTCTTGCACCTACTTGGATTACATCCACGTCTCTTTCGAATAGTGGCAATTGGCTAATACTCATAATTTCAGTAACAATGGGTAAACCTGTTTCACGACTTGCAATTTTCAATAGCTCTAGCCCGTCCGCCTTTAAACCCTGAAATGAATAAGGTGAAGTGCGTGGCTTATATGCACCACCACGTAAGAGATTCGCTCCTGCCAATTTAACTCTATGTGCCACTTCAACAATTTGTTTTTCACTTTCCACCGCACAAGGCCCGGCAATCATAGCAAACTGTTGACTGCCAATTATCAAGTTGTCCCCGACTTTAACAGTAGTGTTTTGAGGATGCATTTTACGGTTTGCTCTTTTATACGGCTCGTTAATACGCTCAACGCTTTCTACAATATCCTGCGCTGCGAGCATCTCCTTGTCAATCGAAGATACATCCCCGAGTAACCCAATGACTGTGAACGTATCTCCAATCGAAATATTTACAGTTACGTTACATTTTTCTATCAGTTGTAGAAGCCCATCAAACTTTTCCTTCGGTACACCATTTTTTACAACTACAATCATATTGCGCCTCCAGTATGTTATTGCATAGGTCTGAAAAAAGCAAAAAGCGCCTAAAGGCTAAATAGTCTTCAGGCGCTAAATATGAATAGAACGATATGGCTACTAAAATATAGTCAAAATCCTCTTTCATCCAGACTTTACTGTCGGTCTTGGAATTTCACCAAGTCCTGTGCTCTCGCACCTGCGCTTTCGCGCTCGCGGACTATACCGCCGATTGGGAATTTCACCCTACCCTGAAGATTTACAACTTTATAACAATAGTAGCACGTTTTGCCATAAATTCAATCGCATTTCCATAAATATTAAAAACTTGTGATAAACACACTAACATAGTTAACATTGGAGCGCTGATATGTATATAATTTAGGTGTTTGTATGACTATTTACCTTCCTCATATGTCATAGCACGCGCGGATTGCTTTATATCACCCTCAAATTTTTTGCGTATGCTGTTAAAATGCACAGGCTAAATGGACTGGCTTGGTTATCAGAAATTCTTGATAAATTCGAAAAGCCAGGCAAACTATGATCGCCGTTACCCTGCCACTAATTTTTGATGAGGGCATTTTTAGACAGTCCCCTTAATCATACTTCTATCGCACGAATCAGATTGACCATTTCAATCGCGCCTTCTGCGCAGTCAAAGCCCTTGTTGCCTGCTTTGGTTCCGGCGCGTTCAATAGCCTGCTCGATATTTTCCGTCGTAAGTACACCGAACATCACCGGAACTCCGCTGGAAAGCGCCGTTTGGGCGATGCCCTTTGACACTTCATTGCAAACATAGTTGTAATGGCTGGTACTGCCTCGGATCACAGCTCCGAGACAGATCACCGCGTCATATTTTCCGCTTTTCGCCATTTTTGACGCGATCAGCGGAATTTCGAACGCGCCGGGAACCCATGCCACATCAATGCTATCTTCCGATACATCGTGGCGCTTCAAACCATCTAACGCGCCAGATAGCAATTTCGAGGTAATAAATTCGTTAAAGCGGGCGGCTACAATACCAACCCGGATTTCTTTGGATATCAGTTTTCCTTCAAAAACATTCATTACAAGCGCTCCCTTCAATAATTGAGGATATGTCCCATTCGGCACTGCTTCGTTTTAAGATAAAACAGGTCGTAGGGGGTGGCATCCATCTGGATGGGGATACGCTCTACAATTTCCATACCGTAATCGGCAAGCTGATACACCTTGTCGGGATTATTGGTCAGAAGCCGAAGCGTCTTAGCTCCCAAATCCCGAAGAATCTGCGCGCCAATGAAATATTCTCGTAAATCGCCCGCAAAACCAAGCGCCTCGTTTGCTTCCAGCGTATCCATCCCTTGATCCTGTAATTCGTAGGCCCGGAGCTTGTTGATAAGCCCGATGCCGCGCCCTTCCTGCCGCATGTAGAGCAAAATTCCACGTCCCTCCCGTTCAATCTGCGTCATAGCAGATGCGAACTGCTGTCCGCAGTCACAGCGGAGGGAGCCGAAAGCGTCCCCTGTCAGGCATTCAGAATGAACGCGGCACAACAGGTTTTGCCCGTCTCCGATTTCTCCCTTGACCAACGCAATGTGGTGCTCTCCGTTGAGCTTGTTGATGTAGCCGTATGCGGTGAAATCTCCGTATCGAGTTGGCATTTTGGCAGCAGCTACGCGCTCGACCAGCTTATCGTGCTTTTTCCGGTAATCCCGCAAATCCTTGATTGTGATAAAGGTCAGCCCCCATTGACCCGCAAACTGAATCAGTTCCGGCGTGCGCATCATCCGACCGTCCGCGCTCATGACCTCACAGCACAGTCCACACTCTGTAAGGCCCGCAAGCCGCAGCAGATCCACGGTGGCCTCCGTATGCCCGCCCCGTTCCAGAATGCCGTTCGGCTTTGCCATCAGCGGAAACATATGACCGGGGCGGCGGAAATCCTCAGGCTTTGCGCTGTCGCTTACACAGGCGCGGGCCGTGACGCCCCGTTCTTCGGCGGAAATGCCCGTCGTGGTACTGGCATGATCGACGGAAACCGTAAACGCTGTTTCATGGTTGTCAGTATTGTCGGAAACCATCTGCGGAAACCGGAGCTTCTGGCAGAGCGCAATGCTCATGGGCATACAAATCAGCCCTTTGCCGTGTACCGCCATAAAATTGACGTTTTCCGTTGTGGCGAATTCTGAGGCGCAAATCAAATCTCCTTCATTTTCCCGATTTTCATCATCTGTCGCTAAAATTATTTTTCCCTGACGCAAATCGTCAAACGCTTTTTCTATCGTACTAAACGCAAACACGCTGATTCCTCCTAAAATCCATATCGGGCAAGAAATTCCTTTGAGATACCGCTTCGTCCTCCCGGTGCGCAGAGCAGCTTTTCCACATACTTTCCAATGCAGTCGTTTTCCAGATTTACTGTGTTCCCGACGCGCTTTTTCCCAAGCGTGGTGTTTTGGGCCGTGTGCGGAATCACGGATACGCTGAAATCATTTTCTGACACGCCCGCAACAGTCAGACTGATGCCGTCGATAGCGATGGACCCTTTGTCGATTACATACCGCAGGATAGCGGGGGATGTGCGGACTGTGAACCAGATCGCGTTTTCATCTTTCCGCGCCTTACTGATGACCCCAGTTCCATCGATATGCCCTGCGACGATATGTCCGCCGATCCGTCCGTTCAGCGGCATGGCGCGTTCCAAATTGACCATGCCGCCGATATTCAGATTCAAAAGGTTGGAGCGTTCGACGGTTTCGTGCATCACATCGGCGGAAAAGGAATTTTCCACCAGAGAAACGACCGTCAAGCACACGCCGCTGACCGCGATACTGTCACCCTGTTTCAAATCGTCCAGAACCGCCGATGCGCTGACTGTTACAACAGCGGAATGCCCGCCTTTTCTAATTGAGAGTACGGTTCCCGTTTCTTCTATGATACCTGTGAACATGGAAGCACCTCGCTTTCCAGCAGAATGTCATCTCCCAAGTAGGTCACTTGCGGCGGAGCAAGCTTGAACGCTTGCTCCAGGCTTTTCACGCCGATTCCCTCCACAGGGGACTTCGCATCGGCGCCGCCAAACAGCTTCGGAGCAACATATGCCTGTACTTTGTTGACGATGCCGTTTTGCAATGCCGACCAGTTCAGCGCTCCACCGCCCTCTAGCAAAACGCTGTCGATTTCTTTCTCCCCCAATACAGCCATGAGTTTCCGCAGATCCACACGCTCATTTTTTGCTGGGAGCGTGAACACCTCGCACCCGGCATCCCTGTAGGGGCGCGCAAGGGTTTCATCCCGTAAGCAGGTGGCAAGAATAGTGGGAGCCTCTCCTGTCGTCTGCACGACCCGCGCGTTGGGTGGCGTCCGCAGCCGGGAATCGCAGACGATGCGGACGGGATTCCTGCCGTCCGGCAGATGGCACGTCAAAAGCGGGTCGTCCGCGAGAACCGTGCCGACACCGACCATGATACCGGAATACCGATGTCTGTCCCCTTGTACATGCCTGCGGGCGGTTTCGCCGATGATCCATTTTGATTGACCGGAATGCGTGGCGATCTTCCCGTCCATCGTCATCGCATACTTCATCACGACATAGGGCATCCGAGTCCGAATAAAGTGGAAGAATACCTCGTTCAGCGCGGTACAGGCTTCGCACAGCAAACCTTCCGTGATTTCAATCCCGTGTTGACGTAAAATCTGAATGCCTTTCCCGGCAACCAGTGGGTTCGGATCGACCGAGCCGACCACCACGCGCTGGATGCCGCTTTCCAGAATTGCATCCGTACACGGCGGCGTTTTCCCGTAATGGCAGCAAGGTTCCAAGGTCACATACAGCGTTGCACCATGAGGCGGTTCCGTGCAGCAAGCAAGCGCGTTCCGCTCCGCGTGCAATTCCCCGTACCGCTGATGATAGCCCGTGCCGATCACACGGCCATCTTTCACGACAACGGCTCCGACCATCGGATTCGGATTGACCCAACCGCATCCTCTTTGTGCGCATTCCAATGCCAGCTTCATGTAAGTTTCGTCAGACAATCGCAACACCCCTAAAATAAAAAAATTAACACCTGAAAACATTGGAAATGTCTTTCAGGTGTTAAAATTCAGGTGTATTGGAATGCCCTTAAAGCCATCAGGCACGGAGAAACCGGCTCTGACGGAATCATAAAGCACTGTCGAACGTTACTCCGGCATTACATATAATTTCAACACATCTTCTTCTATCCAGACTATACTGTCGGTTTTGGAGTTTCACCAAATCCTGACTTGAACATAATGTCAAGTCCTGCGCTTACGCGCTCGCGGACTATACCGCCGATCGGGAATTTCACCCTGCCCTGAAGACATTTGAACTTATTCAGTTGTTAATTCTTATCATACGCCGCTGCACAAAAAAAATCAAGCCTGTAATAAAGGCAAACAAAGCTTGGCTTGGCAAGCAATGACCGTGTGGCCACGGTCTGCTTGTTGAGGGCCGTCCCGCCCCCAAACCCCCGGGGCAAAATCCGCCTTGCGGCCGCTTTTGCGAACGCCCCGTACCCTGGGCGGCTGTGCATCCTTGCGGATGCCTAAAGGCGCATTGGCGCACCATGCATTGAAATCCGCCGTCATGACTGTCGGCTCCTTTCCAGCTCTCGCTGCCGGTCGGGCAGCTCCACGCGCAAAATCTTATCCACATTGCTCCGTACCGTCTGTAGCTCTGACTGGTCGTCTTTCAGGCGGCGGTATTCTTCGTACCGCGCTTTTTTCTGTTCCAGAAGCGTGGTATATTCCGCCTGCAACTGCGCCATCGTTGGAATTGTGCCGCCCCCCAAAGCGTCAAACGCCTGCTTGGCCTCCTGCCGCAAACGCAGTTCCTCCGTGTGCTGTGCCCGGAACGCCTTACTCCACCCGGACGTCTTGTACTGGTCAAAGATTTTTTTCGTCTTGCTGTAATCAACGATATGCTTTTTCAGCGTCCCGATCTCGGTCATACGGCCCTCCAGTTTTCGGACGCCGGAGGATGCACTCGACATATCTTCCGTGACTGCCGCCATGCGGTCAAGCAGACCGGCATAATCGGCGATCCCGTGTTCGGACAAATAGTTGAAGGTTTTCGCCGCCTGCTTGATATTAAAAATTTTCGCCCAGCGTTCGTAGCCGGGGCCTTTACCGGCGTCGATTTTTGCCTGAATGTCGATCAGCAAATTGATGTTTTCAGCAAAAAACCGTCGCGCTTTTTTCTGCATGGGCGTAGGTTTTTGTTTGCCCGCCAGACGCGCGGAAATCGCGTCCTCGGTGTAATCCGCGCCTAGCCGCTTTGCCCGCGTAAATCGTTCCTGCCCCGGCGCGCGAAATGAAATATACTTGCCGCGCTTGACTTCATACCCGGTCTGACGCATCCGGTCAAGAAAATCGTCAAAATCCTCGGCGGACGGCAGCACGGCGTCAATGGTTTCGCGCAGTTTGGACTTCCAACTGGTGCCCGCTTTATCCGCCGACCATTCCTTATAGCTTTTGCCTTTTTCCTTGGGATGTTCAATGACATAATATCCTTGCTCTTTGCACAACCGGTCGTTGATGGAACGCAGCACCTCATAGGAATTATACAGGTTCTGGAATTTCCGCGTAGCATCCAATGCGGTGCTGTTGAAATAAACGTGCGTATGGATGTTTTTTTTATCCACATGGGTGCAGACGATAAACGCATGATCACCCTTCGTAAATTCCAGCGCGGTTTCGTATGCCAGACGGTTTGCATCCTCCGGCGTAATTTCTCCTACCTTGTAGGACTGGACGAGCAAATAAGCAATCACATCCTTGCGCCGTTCCTGCCTGCGTCCGGTCAGATTTTCATAAAGTTGTTTGGTCGCGTAAAACTCTTTGTACGCAAGAGGCGGATCGCACTGGTACCCGGAGATCAGACGGCCCTGATCGGTCTTTTTCGGATTCATACCGTAATTCAAACGTTTATACAGCGTGCGCAGAATGGATTCTCCGTTTCGCCCGTGATGCGGTCGGATTTTTGAAATCGCCGTATTGCATTCCTCCCAAGCAAAGCAAAGTTATTCTCTCTTTACATTTCCCTGCGTTTGCGTTATGCTGGTGGCATCGTAAAATTATAGATTGGAGCGTGCTGAAAATGGCAAGAGGCGTCCTGAAAACTCCGGAGCAGAAAATCACAGATCTGGAAGCGGTAAAGGCCAAATATCAGGAGAGAGTTGACGGGTACAAGGCCAAGATTGCGGAAGTGGATCAGCAGATCAAGGAAATCTCCAAATCACAGAAGGAAGCGGAGTTGAGCAAGCTGATGCAGGCGCTGCTTGACAGCGGGAAGACAGTGGACGAGGTTCTGGAAGCCATTAAGAAGTAAGCACTAAAAGATAAAGCAAAATCGTGCCGCAACCATTTGAC
>NZ_JBDNLG010000082.1:0-6279 GCF_047718355.1 Ethanoligenens sp. | reverse complement strand
TGGTTCGTCACCAAATTACCAAGAACCCACAAAAACATAACCCAAATGCGGCCCCCAACCATTTCACTGTTGGCGGCACGATTTTTTTCCGTTATTCTCCGTTTTCGGGCGGTTTGGGCGGCAAATCTTTTTCGGTGAACAAATGGAGTTCGGCTTCATCCGAGGATATGTAAAGCTCCTCTGTTTCCTGCTGCGCCGTCTGTAAAAGGTCTATTGCCTTTGTGGTTGCCTGAAACAACTTCCGATACATTTGCTGATAGTCTGCCATTTGGATCGTCCCGCTTTCCTGATGAGTGTCGAAATATAAAATATTCCGCCATTTTATCATAATCTCCCGAAGTGACGCTCTGCCGGACAAAATGGGGATGTTTCGGTTCATATATGTAATTATTAAATGGTTACATTTTTGTACATTATATCATGGTTCACAATCAATTACAATGACAGGTATGGAAAGGTGATTTTAATATGAGTAAATTTCATGTGGACAAAGAGGACAGTAAAGCGCAGGCCATCAACCGCACCATTCGGATTAAGGCGGAATACTACGACAAACTGATGCAACTCAGCGACGCGAACGGCGTTTCGTTCAATAAGATCGTGAACCAGTGTATTGCCTACGCGCTGGACAATCTGGACGAAAACTGATTGCAACCCCCGGAATGAAACATTCCGGGACGCTGACGGCCTGATGCCTGTTTTACACCGCCGCCACGGTGGTTCAGAGCTTATTCCATTTAGTGAGCAGCCGGTTCAGACCGTCCAGCAGCGCGCCGTAATAGCGCTCCAGATCGGCCACGTCCTCGGCGTAAAGATTGTGCGTCTCATTGACGCGCCGGGCGATCTGGTTTACGTTCGCGCCGCTGCGGCGCAGGAGCGCCACCAGCTCCTTTACATCGGACATATCCGCATATACCACATACCCGTCAATCGCCATTTTGCGCATGTAAGTGTTGATGCTGCGGATACCGGCCTGCGCCATCTTCCGTTCAATGAGGGCCTTTTCGTGTTCGTCCACCATCACATGCAGGTGGATGGGACGGCTGCGGTTCTCCATGTTCATCACCTCACAGCCTCCGGCGTGGCCGCGACGCGCTCCGGGCGCGGGGCCTCGGCGGATTTTCTGGCAAGTTCGGAGAGCAGCGCGTGGACACACGGCTTTGCCTCCGCGTCAGCGGGCCGCAGCGCCGGTTCCGCCGCACTTTCCGTCCGCTCCGTATCCTTATGGGAATTGTGGCTTTCCGCTGCCAGCAAGGCGTTGAGCGCGTTCAGGCGCTTTTCCTTTTCGGATAACTCCGCCTCCTGCGGGAACGGCTTCTGCAATTCCTCCTGTGCGGTTTCCATCTGCTGATGCAGGGTGTCAAGCTGGTTGTGGGCGGCGTGCAGCTCCTGCGGCATCCGCTCCAACGCATTGTTGATACGGATTACGTTGCCGGAGGCGTCCAGCCCCACGTCCACCGTGTAGGAAAGCGTGTTTTTTAGAGATAAATGAAATAGCTTGCTAAACGCGTCCCAACGGATAGAAATAGGAAATCCGCAGTATCGGCCGATTTCCGCCGCCTGCTCGGTGCAGTCAACGGTCTTGCAGGCTTCGATGATCGCCTCGCCCGCCGCCTTTCGTTCGCGAAATTCGGCGTCCAGCACCGTCATGGAAAACGCCTCCGGGTCTTGCGGCTTCTGATCCTGATACAGGGCAATGTCCTGTTCCAGTCCGGAAATTTTCGCCTCGCTTTCTTTGATCTGGCGCGGGAAGTGGAGCCGCACGTTGTCCTCCAGTTCATAATGCTGGCTGTTGAAATCCGTCTGGTAAACGCGCAGCTTCGCCACCTCAATATCCAGCGTCATTTTTTCCTTGATACGCTCGTCCCCGGTCGCGAGGGCCTTTACCTCCGCATAGGAAAGCGCGGTATCGTCCACGTCCTCGCAGCTCCGGGCCGGGGATTTCCCCGTCACCACCTGCGAGATGAATTTTTGCTTCGATTCCACAAGGCCCCAGTTGTAGGCGTCAAACGTGCCCTTGGTGACATACCGGAATACCTTGATGCTGTCAAACAGATTGCCCTGCCGGATGCCCCGCCCGTCGCGCTGGGTCAGGTCGCGCGGCCGCCACGGGCAATCCAGATGATGAATCGCCGCCAGCCTGTCCTGCACGTTTGTCCCGGCCCCCATTTTGGAGGTAGAACCGAGCAAAACGCGCACCTGCCCCTTGCGGACTTTGGCGAACAGCTCGGCCTTTCTCGCTTCGGTGTTGGCGTCGTGGATAAAGGCGATCTCCTCGGCGGGGACACCCGCCTCCATCAGCTTGTTTTTCACATCGTCGTAAACATTGAACGAACCGTCGTAATGCGGCGTGGAAAGATCGCAGAAAAGAAGCTGGGCACCCTTCTGGTCGGCGGTGTCGCGCCAGACCTGAAGCACGTTCTGCACGCAGGCGTTGACCTTGCTGTTCGGATCGTCGGGGAGCAGCTCGTTCATCAGCCGTTGATCCAGCGCGAGCTTGCGCCCGTCGCTGGTGATACGCAGCATGTTATCAACATGGGCATCGACCGTGCCGCTATGCACCTCGTCGGCGCGCTTCGCCAGCGCCTGCACCATGTCCGCCTGCTGGGTGCTGGCCTCAGTCGTGACGTTAATGTACTCCGCTTTCGGCACCGGCAAATTCAGCATTTCGGCGGTCTGGATGTCCGCCGCCTCTTTCCACATGGACATGAGTTCCGGCAGATTGTGAAACTTGGCAAAACGTGTCCGCATCCGAAAGCCCGTACCCTCCGGTTTCAGTTCCATCTGCGAAACCGTTTCACCGTACAGCGCCGCCCAAGAATCGAAATGGCTGAGGCCCTGCTCCTCCAGCGTGTCATGCTGAAGGTAACGCATCATGGTAAATAATTCCGTCATGCTGTTGCTGATCGGCGTACCCGTGGCGAAAACGATACCGCGCCCGGATGTGATTTCGTCGAGATAGCGGCACTTCATATACAAATCGGTACTTTTTTTCGCTTCGGTCTGCGAAACCCCCGCCACGTTGCGCATTTTCGTGAAGAGGGCCAAATTCTTAAAATTGTCCGCTTCGTCGATAAACAGGCGGTCAACGCCGAGTTCCTCAAAGGTCACGACATTATCCCGGCGCACGTCGTTGAGCTTTTGCAGGCGGGTTTCCAGCGCCTTTTTGCTCTTTTCCATCTGCTTGACCGTAAACCGTTCGCTCTTATCCGCTTTGGCAAGCGCGATCTCCATTGTAATCTCGTCGATCTGCTGCTCGATGATACGGGCCTGCCGCTCCGGCGAAACCGGGATTTTTTCAAGCTGCGAGTGCCCGATCACCACCGCGTCGTAGTCGCCGGTCGCGATGCGGGCACAGAATTTCCGGCGGTTCTCCGGCTCAAAATCCTTCTTGGTGGCCACCAGCACATTCGCGCCGGGATACAGGCGCAGAAAATCCGCGCCCCACTGCTCGGTGAGATGGTTCGGCACCACATACAGGGATTTCTGGCATAAACCCAGCCGCTTGGCCTCCATTCCGGCGGCGATCATTTCAAAGGTTTTGCCCGCGCCCACCCAGTGTGCGAGCAGCGTGTTCCTGCCGTAAAGCTGGTGCGCGACGGCGTTGCGCTGGTGCTTGCGCAGCGAGATTTCCGGGTTCATGCCGTCGAATTTCAAGTGGCTCCCGTCGTATTCGCGCGGGCGGGTGCTGTTGTAAAGGGTATTGTACTTCTTGCAGAGAACCTCCCGGCGCTCCGGGTCTTTCCAGATCCATTGCGCAAACGCCCGTTTGAGTGCCTCCTGCTTCTGCTGGGCAATGGCGGTTTCCTTTTCGTTGAGCACGCGCTTTTCCGAACCGTTTTCGTCGATGACGGTATCGTAAATGCGGGTGTCCTTGAGGTTGAGGGAATCTTCGAGAATGTAATAGGCGCTGCGGCGCTTGGTGCCGTAGGTAGCGTAAACGCGGCTGTTGTCCCGGCTGTCCAGCCCCTTGCCCTTGATATTCCAGACGCCGGTTACGTCCATATACCGCGTGGTTACGTCGCCGTATTGTAAATGCCGGGGCGTTTGCAGCACGTCAAACATGAATTGGTCAATGTATTTTGTGTCCACCCACGTCGCGCCCAGCCGCACGTCAATTTCGGCGGCGGAAAGGTCTTTGGGCTGCACCTGCTCCAATGCTGGAACGTTCGGGGCGAACAGCGGGTCGGCAGCGGCGGCTTCACGGGCTAAGTGCAGCTTGTTACGGACATTGCCGGAAAGGTACTCGTCGGCTGTGACCCAGTGCCGGTCGGTCAGCGGGATGGATTGCCCCTCCTCCGCCTGAAACGGCGGCACCGGCACTGGGAAGATCACACCGCGCAGATCCTCCACGATGGACGGGATTTTCTCCGAACCGCCCATGAGCGAACCCATAAAGCCGAGATCGACGCAGGCTTTCTCCGCGATGGAAACAGCCAGCGCCTCGGCGGCGGTATCCACGGAGGTCACCGGCTGCGCGTGGCGGATCGTCCTTTTGCTGAACATATCTGCCTTGCGGACAAGATTGCCGTCCTCGTCTACCACTTCCAGTGAGGCCAAAAGGCTGTACGAGGAATCCGTGCGGAACGCGTGGGAGTTGGCCGACGCGGAAAGTAGGCTATACTTTGCGGTATAGGCATCGTATAGGCCGTTCAGGTTTTTCTGTTCCTGCTCAATGAAGCTGTCCGCCGCGTCGTCCATTTGCAGGCCGATCAGCGTTCGGGTGCTGTCCCGCAGCGCGATCATGCCCCGGATGCGCTGCGTTTCGGCGTCGGATTTATCCCGAACGAGGTCCATCTTGGAGTTTTCTCGGAAATACAGGTGATCGTCCACCAGCGTGTAACTGAAATTGCGCACGTCCGGGTCGGCGGGCAGGGAGAGGGCCGCGCCGTCCGCCGGTTGTTCCTCACCGTCCGGCTCGGTCACGTCCACGGTTTCCAATGCGTCCCGGTTCGGCAGTTCCACCTGTGAAAGCGCCTTGCGAAGCTGTTCCCCAAAATCCGCGCCGAGGATGGGGTTGCAGGTGGTTTCCTTGTCGTTGCCGTACATGCTCTTGTCAAATGCCATCGTGCCGAGCAGCATATCCGGATGGTCAAGGAAATACTGATTGAGAGGCACGCCCTCCGCCGTTTTGGATACGTTTACCCACGCGGGTTCATCATAACTCATGCGGTCGCGGCGCTGTAAAAAAAGAATGTCGGTGGTAACTTCGGTGCCCGCGTTGGCCGCAAAAGCGGTATTCGGCAAACGTACCGCGCCGAGCAGCTCCGCCCGCTGGGCGATATATTTGCGCACGTCGGGATTTTGCTTGTCAAGGGTGCCCTTGCTGGTGATGAACGCAATCAGGCCGCCCGGACGCACCTTATCCAGCGCCTTGGCGAAAAAATAATCATGGATTTGGAAATTGAACTTGTTGTAGCGCCGGTCGGCCAGCTTGAAGCCGCCGAACGGGACATTGCCGACCGCCAGATCGAAAAACGAATCCGGCTGGTCGGTGCGCTCAAAGCCGTCGATGGTAATGTCCGCTTGCGGATAAAGCTGCCGGGCAATCCGGCCCGTGATGCTGTCGATCTCAACACCGTAGAGCTTGGACGCGGCCATGCTCTCAGGCAGCAGCCCGAAAAAGTTACCGACGCCGCAGCCCGGCTCCAGAATGTTGCCGGTATGGAAGCCCATGCGCGCGAGCGTTTCATACATGGCCTTGATCACCACCGGCGACGTGTAATGCGCGTTGAGGGTGGAGGCGCGGGCGTCGGCATATTCCTCGCCGGTGAGCAGGCTTTTCAGCTCGGCGTACTCGTCGGCCCACTGCGTATTCTGTTCGTCGAACGCCTGCGGCACGCCGCCCCAGCCGACGTAGCGGGAAAGGGTTTCCTGTTCCTCCAGCGTGGCAAAGCGGCCTTCGGCCTCCAGCGTTTTCAGCAGCCGAATGGCGGCGAGATTGTAACCGTATTTCGCCTTTTTACCGCCCGCCCCGAGGGCATCGTCCGAAATACGGAAATTCGCACGCTGTGGTACGGGTTTCTTCTCCTCCGCGCCCAGCGTGAACGTGACACGCGCGACCTCGCCCTCCGGTGTTTTTTCCCAGAGGGTGTCGCGCTCCTGCGCCTCGATTTGCTCACGAACATATCCGATGGATTCGCGCCGGAATATCGGAAAGCCGGTCGCGCCCGCAAAAGTATCGTCCCGTAGACTCACGCTGCCGGTGTCCCAATTCACGGCGTCCACCGTCAGTTCCCGTCCGTCGAGGGTGAGTGTTTGCCCGAGGGGGACGTATTC
>NZ_JBDNLG010000081.1:0-14011 GCF_047718355.1 Ethanoligenens sp. | reverse complement strand
CGGTTTGTATCTCGGCGGCGGTATTCACCGGCTGCGCGCAAAAATCAACAACAGCAGTCGCATCGTCTGGCAAATTAAAAGAAATTACCATCGCGGAACCGGTTCATCTCATCGGGTATCTGCCGTTGTATCTCGCACAGCGGGAGGGCTATTTTAAAGCACAAGGCTTGAATGTGAAAGTTATCCAGGCGACTGGCGGCACGCATGTGACGGCTGTTGTCAGCGGCAGCGCGTGGGGCGTCATTGGCGGTGTGGATTCCAACGCACTTGCCAATAAGAATAACAGCGACCCTGTCACTGCATTTTGCAACGTGGTAAACCGTGCAAACGTTTATCTGGTGGCCGCTAAGGGATTGGCGCCCGCGAACAACAGCAAGGACGCACTCAAAGCATTTTTAAAAGGCAAGAAGATCGTGGCAGGTCGGCATGGCGGTTCACCCAATCTGCTGACGCGCTATTTGATGATTCAGTTGGGTCTTAATCCAGACAAGGATGCGCAGCTGCTGGAACCTGCCGACGCGTCTACCGTGGTCGCCATGCTGCAAAACGGCGCGGGGCAGATCGGGAATGGTGCGGAGCCGCAGATCAGTGACGGCGTTTCCAAAGGCGTGTGGAGCGAACCGTTCTATAAATTCTCCGATTTGGGCGATTTTTCTTACTCGGTGATGGGCACGAAAAAGTCTACGATTCAGAAAGACCCCAAAACAGTGCAGGCCTTTACCAATGCAATGGTGAAAGCACTGAAAACGGTGCAAACAAACAAAGCCCTTGCCAAGAAAGACCTGCGGCTGGAATTTCCGACTTTAACCGATCAAGCACTGACGGCTTCCCTCAACCGCGCTTATCAGGACAATTTGTGGAGTCCAAACGGTGTTATCTCGCAGAAAGCTGTGCAGACCGACATGGATGTTCTCATCAAGACCGGTATTTATCAAGGCGGCTATTCATATGACACGCTTGTGAACATGCAGTTTGTCAAAAATGCCCGTACATAATCGCACAACGGTTTTCAAAAAAATCCGTCGCACATTTTGGTGCGGCGGATTTTTTGCGGTTATGCTTGACAGATGAAAGAGAGGCAACTATACTGTATATATTGTATATATACAGTATGAGGATGTGCTATGCGTATTGTAATCTCAAACCGTTCAGATCAACCGATTTACGAGCAAATAAAAGAACAAATCAAAGAAGCCATTTTAAACGGGGAACTTCGGGAAGGGGAGGCACTGCCATCCATCCGGCAGCTTGCGAAGGACCTGCATATCAGTGTCATTACGACCTCACGGGCGTACAGTGAACTGGAACAAGAAGGCTTTGCTGCATCGATGCAGGGGAAAGGGTGCTTTGTGCTGTCTCAGAATACTGCCATGATGCAGGAACAATATCTGCGCCGGGTAGAAGGGCATTTGTCGGATGCGGTGCAGGATGCGAGGATGGCCGGAATCACGGTTGAAACCTTGAAAGAAATGTTGACAGTATTGTTGAAGGAGGAAAAAGGGCGTGACAGAACTTCTGAAACTTGACCGTGTAAGCAGACAATTGTCGGGCTTTGCACTGCAAGAGATTTCATTTGGGCTGGAACCGGGATACATCATGGGGCTGATCGGGCCGAACGGTTCCGGCAAGACGACGACCATCAAACTGATTATGAATATGTTCCAGCGCAATTCGGGGAGTATTTGGGTAAATGGATTGGATAACCTGCAAGATGAAATGAATGTCAAGCAGTGCATCGGCTATGTTTCAGACGAAAATATTTTTGCAGAGGACTGGACTGCCGACAACGTGGGAAAAGGGCTTTCCATCTATTTCAACACATTTGATCTATCCACATATCGGTCCTATTTGAAGCGCTTTGAGCTGCCGCGCCGCAAAAAAATTAAGACCTTTTCGCGTGGGATGAAGACCCGGCTTATGCTGGCGGCGGCGCTGTCCCGTCAAACCAAACTGCTGGTGCTGGATGAACCAACCTCTGGTCTGGACCCGGTCGTGCGGACGGAATTGCTCAATATTTTGCAAGAGTACATTGCGGACGGCGCACACAGTGTTCTGTTCTCGACGCATATCACGACCGATCTGGAAAAGGTGGCCGATTATATTACGTTTATCTGTAAAGGGCGTCAAATGTTCACCCAAAACAAAGATGAACTGATGGAAGCATATCAAATCATTCGGGGGGCGCCGGAAGATTTGGATACGGTGCTGCGGCACTCCCTGATTGGCTTGCGGGAAAACCACATGGGATTTGAAGCATTGGCGAAAATCGAGGCGCTTCCTGCGTGTTTGCCCGCCGGTTTGATCCGTGAACGCCCTACGCTGGATGACATTGTGGTCTATCATACAATGGGGGTGGCGCAATGAATGCGGTCAAAATGATGCGGTATTTGCTGCTGGTGGGTGTTTCTTATTTCAAACGCGTCGCTTTGATTTTGCCATTGGCTCTGCTTGCGGTCATCGTTCCAATGGCTCGAGATCACTTCACAACAGGTAATATTCCAATCATCGGTTTTATGTGCTTTGTATTTATAAACTTTGTGGTGATGTTTCCGCTTTCCGCAATGGATAAAGTACCGCAGGTATTTGCTTTTCTGCCACAGCGAAAGGCAGATGTGGTGCGTGGCGTTTATCTGCTCTTGACGACTGTGCTGGCAGTGGTATTGGGGATTGGTCTTGCCGCTTGCGCGATAGGGGTACAGGGCACCGCAGGCGGCATATGTGCGATGGCGTTGACAGCCGGTCTGGTGTTGGTTTCCGTCTCACAGGGTGTTTTGATTCCCTGCATCCTGCGTTTTGGATATGCGAAGGCGCAGCCCGCCATATTCGCCAGTGTTTTTGGATTGTCTTTGCTGGTCGGAATGGTGTTTAAACATATTCCAGACACGATCGGACAATCTTCTTGGAAATGGCTGCTGGATTTTTCACATCCCGTTTTGCCGGTGCTGATTTTGGTCTTGCTTGCAGCGGTCATCCTGTTTATTTCCTATCTGGTGTCCCTGCGTCTTTACCGTCAAAAAGACATTTGAACACGGAAGCAGAGAACAAGCAGACCAATCTTGTGGATCGATCTGCTTGTTTGTTATGCACCAGAGAACGGGTTTTGCAAACCGGTTGGACTATGGTCAAATTCCGTCAGATTGCCCCAATAGCGTTTGGGCATATGCCCCATGCGGCAGCGTGGGTTATGCCGTCCTTTAATTTCAATGGTGTCATAGTATTCTTTCCAAAGGGTGCGCATGGTTTGCTCCGTTTCGTCCGGCTCGGGCAATGTCAGTTCCTCCACAGGAACAATACGGGCTGTATGCGGGCGGTAAACCAGTGCCATGCCGTGGGTCTTATCCAGTATCAGAAAGCGCTCTTCCGGGTAACGTGAACGGAAATGCCAAGACAACAGCGGCAAAACGATGTTCTTTGGCTCAATTTCGGCAATCATCGCGCCGCCGAAGGACGAGAATCGGATAAAGCCTTTCAGCAGGTGACTCTCATTCCCAAGGTGCCGCACGGCCTTTTGCAAGATGTCTACGGCTGGGTCGGACAGATGGTTTCGCACCGCGGGGCCGAGCCGATACCCCAATCGCAAAAACAGCAGGATGTGCCGTTCTTTTTGCGGCAGGCAGGTCAAAAACGCGTGCTGAACAAATTCCAGCATTTCGTCCCCCAGTTTTTCCGGGATGGATTGTTCCACCCGCTTGGCTTTTCGGGGGTCGGACAGAATGTCCTTGACAGGGAACAACGTTGTTTGCGGCAGGGCGGCGGAAACAATGTCCATCGGCATTTCTTTGGCGGCATAGCTTTCAAACACACAGCAAAGCAAGCCGTCGAAACTGCCGTCATAACGGTAAATCAGATTTGGCCGGTCAGGCATTTTTGCAAGTCCTCCCAGGTTGGAGATAATTGCGGCGCGTCCGGTTTATCAAAAAAGGAAAGCTGCCGTGAATGTATGATAGACGGCGCATCCTCCTGTAACCGCGCCAGTGCCTCTTCGGACAGCAGTGCGCGGATGGATGCGTCTTTTGTATGCGACAGCCCCTCCCGCTGTTTGCCACGGCAGGTGATAAAATATTGTGCGCGCTTGAGAACTACTCCCAATTTTTTCAAGGCGTCGAAGTCCAGCGCGCCTGCACGCCTTGCCCGGATAATGCGTTTCGCGCTGACGACTCCGATGCCCGGCACGCGCAGCAGCGTGGGGTAATCGGCGCGATTAACCTCGACCGGAAACTGTTCTAAATGATGCAGCGCCCAGTTGCATTTGGGGTCGAGATAGGGATTGAAATTCGGGTGTGCGCTGTCCAGCAGTTCATCCGCAGAGAAGCCATAGAACCGCAGCAGCCAATCGGCCTGATATAGGCGGTGCTCGCGCAGCAGGGGCGGCTTGACATCCACTGCCGGCAGCAAAGAATCCTCGTTCATGGGCATATAAGCGGAATAAAAGACCCGTTTTAGTTTGTATTTTCCATAGAGCGCTTCCGACAGGCGGAGAATCTGGTAGTCGCTTTCCGGCGTTGCACCAACGATCATCTGGGTGCTTTGTCCGGCGGGGGCAAAGCGCGGCGCGTTCCGATATTTGACGAGATCGGTGCTGTTTTCCGCGATGCGCCCGGTAATAAAGCCCATTGGTTTTAAAATGGAGAGTTTGGATTTGTCCGGCGCCAACAGCTGCAAACTTTCATGAGAGGGCATTTCAATGTTGACGCTGATACGGTCGGCCAGTGTTCCTAAGCGAGTAATCAACGCGCTGTCCGCACCAGGAATCGCCTTGGCGTGGATATATCCGGCAAAGTGATAATCCTCCCGCAGCAGTCGCAGGGTCTCAATCATCCGCTCACAGGTGTAATCGGGGTCGCGCAAAATGCCCGAACTCAGAAACAGTCCTTCAATATAGTTGCGTCTGTAAAACTGTATGGTGAGTTCTGCCAGCTCCTTGGGCGTAAATGTGGCACGCGGCGTATCATTGGAATGGCGGTTCACACAATATTTGCAGTCATAGACGCAGCTGTTGGTCATCAGTACCTTTAGTAAGGAGATGCACCGCCCGTCGCCCGCGAAGCTGTGGCAGATTCCACACGCGACGGTGCTGCCCATCTGGCCGGGTGTGGATGGGCGATCCACGCCGCTGGAAGTGCAGGCGGCGTCATACTTGGCGGCATCAGACAAAATCTGCAATTTTTCAAAAACATCCTGTGCCATGGTGTATCCTCTTGGGCTAACCGGATTTATGGGTAAAAATCCGGTAACAGTGTAAAGTGATTTTTTTGATAGTCGATTTCACCATTTTGTTTCATACGGCTGAGCATGGCGGATAATGCGCTGCGATCCACACAAAGGTAATCGGCCATTTCCGCGCGGGAGTAAGCGATAGAAAACGGATTGCATTGCTGCTGCTCCCGCTGTATCGTAAGAAATGCATGGACTTTTTCATGCAGCGTGCGGCGGCCGACACAATCCAACTTTTCATTAAGTGCCAAGGTTTTTTTAGCAAATAGACGCAGCATATTTTCCACCAGACGGGAGTGGAACGCACAGGCCGATGTACAGCTGTGAATGATACGGCGGAAATTGAGAAACAAGGCGCTGACGTCGGTTTCCGCCACAACCGTTACCGGCGCATATGCTACGCCGATGCAGGCAAACATCTCTGCAAAAAGGTCGCCGGGTTCCACGCGTCCCAGCATATTGCGGTTGCCAGCCTCATCTTCCCGCACAATCTGCGCGGTGCCGCTCAATATTAAACCGACGTTTTCAACCGGATCGCCCGCCAGCAGGACAATCCCTCCCTTGGCAACATTTTTGGTTTGCGCGCCCAGGCAGGGCAGGAGCTTTTCTAATTCATCGGCTTGGATGTGTGCAAAAAGCGGCATTGCAGCCATGTATTCATATTGTTGTTGCAAGTTGATTCCTCCGTTGTAAAGACAACCGATTTGATGCTTCGATTGTACTATACTAGGCACATGAAATCAAGTCAACATGCGCAACTGCATGGCCATATTTTTAGGAGGAATAAAAATGTCTGAAATGTTTTGTTTTCAGTGTGAGCAAACAGCAAAAGGGTGCGGATGCACGGTGGCAGGTGTCTGTGGGAAAAAACCGGCTACAGCAAATTTGCAGGATGAACTGACAGGCACGCTTGTTGCACTGGCACGTTTAGCGGGACAAGACCCGTCGGATCATCTGCGGCAGGTAATCATAAGTGGATTGTTTGTTACCGTGACCAATGTGGCATTTGACGATGAAGCTATTCGCGAGCAGATAGCAGAAGCGAAAGAATTGGCGCTTGCTTCAGGCGGCGAACAAGCACCTAAGGTGCTCGACATGCAATCCATATGGAATGCGCAGGACGATGTACGTTCACTGAAGAGCCTTCTGCTGTTTGGAATGCGCGGCATGGCGGCATATGCATATCATGCGCGTGTTCTGGGCTATATAGACGACACAGTTGATGCATTTTTTATAAAAGGGCTGCGTGCCGTTGGGGAAGAGCATACCATTGACGAACTGCTTGCCTTGACGATGGAATGCGGGCAGGTGAATCTCAAGTGCATGGAACTGCTGGACAAAGCCAATACGGAAACCTATGGTACGCCAGAGCCGACGAAAGTTACCACCAACCTTGTACCCGGACCATTCATTGTCGTTTCCGGACATGACCTGAAAGATTTAGAGCTGTTGCTCAAACAAACGGCAGGCAAGGGCGTCAATGTTTATACACATGGAGAAATGCTGCCTGCACATGCCTACCCCAAACTGAAAGCCTATCCGCAGCTTAAAGGCAATTTTGGTACGGCATGGCAAAATCAGCAGAAAGAGTTTGCGGATTTAAAAGGTGCGGTACTGTTTACCACCAACTGCATCATGCCAGTTAAACCGAGCTATGCAGACCGTGTGTTTACCACCGAGGTTGTGTCCTATCCCGGATTGGTGCACATCGGGGAAGAAAAGGACTTTACGCCGGTTATCAAACGGGCGCTGGAATTGGGCGGGTATCCTGAAGGACGCAAGATGACCGGTATCAATGGCGGCGAGACCTTAACCACCGGATTCGGCTGGGGCACGGTGCTTTCTGTGGCCGATAAAGTAATTGATGCGGTCAAAGCCGGCGCCATCAAACATTTCTTCTTGGTAGGCGGCTGCGATGGCGCCAAGCCCGGACGGAACTACTACACTGAATTTGTGGAAAAATCCCCCAAAGATACGGTGATCCTGACATTGGCTTGCGGGAAATACCGTTTCAACGATTTGGATCTGGGGGAGATCGGCGGTATCCCGCGTTTGCTGGATATGGGACAATGTAATGACGCTTACGGCGCTATCCGGGTTGCTCTTGCGTTGTCAGAAGCGTTCGGCGTGGGCGTGAACGAGCTGCCGCTTAGTATGGTACTTTCGTGGTATGAACAAAAAGCGGTATGTATCCTGCTCACATTGCTGTCGCTGGGCATCCAGAATATTCACATCGGTCCTTCCTTGCCGGCATTTGTGTCGCCGGGTGTGCTGAATGTGTTGGTAAGTAAATTTGGACTAACGCCCATCTCTACCGCAGAAGCGGATTTGCAAAAGCTGCTTGCAAAATAAAATTAAGAAATGCTGAAGGCTGTGCGTCAAAAAGGCGCACAGCCTTTTTGGCATTGGCAGATCTCATTAAAAAATGAGATATCTCATTATACGATAGAAAGAGGCAAAAAGCAAGGTGTGCAGACGGTTCGGCGGACAGTTTTCCTCATTTGCGCGGCAAAAGCTGCATAATGAGGACAACGGTGAATATACATGGTACTGCCAATCGAAATAAAGGGGCTCGCCATCACGCGGTCGTCAAAGCACGTCCGCCCCTGTGGTGAACCGCCAAATCGCGCATTGCGCGCGCCGTTTGCCGTCGCGCCCTGCGTCTAAAGGAGAGATAACCTATGGATTTGCCCATCACGCGGGATACGGTTCGTGTCAGCGCGCCTGTTCTGGACACCGCCGCCGATCATCCTGTGGACTGCGACATCATCCTGCCTGACTACTGCCCCGATGTTTCGCGCGTGCTCAAAACAGAGGGCTGTGCGGAGATTGATGCCAAGCAGGTGGACGGCGCACGTCTGACCGTCAGCGGCACCTTTTATATTCGTGTCCTTTATATCACCGAGAACTCCTGCAACGTGCGCTGCCTCACACATGAAACAGCTTTTACACACACGTTCGACTTAAACGAGGAGTGTGAGGAGGCCCGGGCGCGGGTCAGGGCACGGGTGGTCTATGTCAATTGCCGCTTGATTGGTCCAAGGCGGGTACAGGTGCGCGGTTCTATTTCTATCCGCGCAAAGGTTCTGTGCGAGCGGGAACAGGAATTTATCAGCGGTGTACAGACTGAACAGTTGGAATCAAGGAGCAGGCCGGTGCATTGCAGTGCACATGTCGGGTCGGCTGAAAAGCCGTTCGATGTGCATGAAGAGCTGGAAATCAGTTATGGAAAGCCTGCTGTCGCTTCCATCATCAAGACCGACGCAGTCGCCGTGGTGCAGGACTACAAGCTGATCAGCAACAAGGTCATCGCTAAAGGCGAAGTGCGGCTCAAAACGCTCTACAGTGCCGAATCAGAGGAAGGCGAAGGCGGTGTGGAGGTGATGGAGCACGCCATCCCGATCAGTCAGATCATCGACCTACCTGGTGTGGATGAAGATTGCGGATGCACTCTGCGGCTGATTCCCGGTGTGGTCAAATCCAACGTGCAGCCTGACGGTGAAGGCGAAAACCGCAAGCTGGATGTGCAAATGACCGTCACAGCGGAAGTAACTGCTTATCGCACCAGAGAAGTTACAACGCTCACTGACGTGTTCAGCCCACAATATGAAGTGGCGATCCAGTCCAAACCAATTTCTTTGCTGCATGTGGCGGACACCATCCATACAACCGAAATGGTGCGGCAGACGGTGGAACTGGATGACGCGGAACTGAAGTCTGTGACCGACTGCACGGTGATTGCCCATCTCACCGAAAGCCGGTTTGAGGGCGGGGCGTTGCTGCTCACGGGTGAACTGCAAGTTGCTGTTTTTGCAGTGGATATGCAGGGTGGGCCTGTCTGCACGGATAAAACGGTGCCGTTCACCCTCAAGGAAGAAGTCAAAAATGCGGCCAAGACGATGCGCGGTGATCCGGATTTGCATGTGGTTTCCAGCAGCTACACGTTGACGGGGCCGAACCGGCTGGACCTGCGCGTTGAATGCGCCGTGGATGCGACAGTCTATGCTGTTTTGCAGGAAAATGCGCTCACCGAGCTGGATGTGGACGATTCCCAACCCAAAGAACTGCCGCCGCAGAAAACGTTGACCCTGTATTTTGCGGATAAAGGCGAAAGCGTTTGGGATATTGCAAAACGGTATAATACATCGCCGGATGGCATCAAGCGGGAGAACAATTTGGAAGACGATGCGCTGGATGCGCGCAGCATGCTGCTGATTCCTAAGCAGCGCCGCCACAAAGGATAAGAAGCCAAACCGCCGCCGCTGGGATACGTGCAGTGTGATGCCGTATACGCGGCTGAACATGCGAAAAACAAGGCGGTCGATCAATCACTGACATAAATGGGGTTCCCAACCGCTCTCCGCATATGCGGAAACAGTCGGGAACCCACGAAAAGCAAACAAGGAGGAACGGGCATGGACAGCCGCAGCATCTATCAGGATATCGCACAGCGGACGGACGGCGACATTTATATCGGGGTGGTCGGCCCCGTCCGCACCGGAAAATCGACCTTTATCAAACGGTTTATGGAAACGCTGGTCATCCCTAATATTGAGGGCAGTTACAAACATGACCGCGCGGTTGACGAACTGCCGCAGAGTGCTGCGGGACGTACCATTATGACCACCGAGCCGAAATTCATTCCCAATGAGGCAGTGGAGATCACACTGGCAGACAACGCGAAATTTCGCGTCCGGATGATCGACTGTGTGGGGTATATCGTCCCCAGCGCGCTGGGCTACATAGAAAACGATAATCCCCGTATGGTAATGACGCCGTGGTTCGACAAAGAGATTCCGTTCAACATGGCTGCCGAGATTGGTACCCGCAAAGTTATCACCGAGCATTCCACCATCGGCCTTGTGATAACGACCGACGGTTCCATCGGGGAAATCCCGCGCGACGAATATGCCGAGGCGGAGGAACGGGTGATAAACGAGCTCAAAGAAATAGAAAAGCCGTTCGTCATCCTGCTCAACAGTGTTCATCCGACTGCTGAGGATACGCAGACACTGCGGTCCGGCATGGAGGCAAAGTACAATGTGCCGGTGCTCCCGGTCAACTGTGTGGAGCTGGGGGAAGCGGAGATTCGCAGCATTATTGAGACCGTGCTGTTTGAGTTTCCGGTTAAAGAGATCGGCGTCGATCTGCCTGACTGGATTGCCGCGCTTGAGCCCGACCACTGGTTGCATACATCGCTTTACAGTACCATCCACGATTCGGCACAGGGCATCTCGAAAATCCGCGAGGTGCGCGGCGCACTGGACGGCATCAAGGAAAACGAATATGTCACCGAGGTCAAGCTTGCCAGCGTCGATTTGGGCCGCGGCACCGCAGGACTGAAAGTGGATGTGCAGCCGGGTTTGTTTTACAAGGTGCTGGGGGAAGCAACCGGTTTTGAGATCACCAGTGAAGGAGATCTCATTGAACTCATGCAGAGCCTTGCGGCTTCTAAGAAAGAGTATGATAAGGTAAAAAACGCGCTCGATGAGGTAAAAGCCACCGGCTATGGGATTGTGATGCCCACAATGGAAGAAATGACGCTGGAAGACCCGGAGATTGTTCACCAGAGCGGTCGCTACGGTGTGCGCCTGAAAGCCAGTTCGGAATCAATCCATATGCTCAAATGCCGCGTGGTTTCGGAGATCAACCCCATCGTCGGTTCGGAAAAGCAATCGGAAGAACTGGTGGATTATTTGCTCAAGGAATTTGAGGAGGACCCGGAAAAGATATGGGACTCAAATATTTTTGGCAAGTCGTTGCAGGAACTGGTTACAGAGGGCCTGCACAATAAACTGTATCATATGCCCGCCGACGCGCGGGAAAAATTGCAGGAGACATTGGAACGCATCATCAACGAAGGGTGCGGCGGGCTGATTTGTATCATCCTGTAAAACTATATGTGCCAATACCACAACAAGACACCCGGCAGATTTTTCTGCCGGGTGTCTCGTTGTTTGGCCTACCTATTCTTGTGGGGGCTGGAATTGCTCATTCGCGAACATGTGCAGGCGTTTGAGAAAGAACATGGTGAAATCCATTTGGAAAAATGAGCATAGTAAAACGCCCTTGACGGTTTCAACCGCAAGGGCGTTTACACGTTTAGCAAGAAAGATACGGTGCGCCTTATGCGCCTGTGCGCTGCCGAGGTGCGCCGGTGCGTCCGCCGCCTTTATGTGCGTAGCTGCTGCCGCGTGGGCCGCCTGCTCGCTGCGTGGGGCGATAGCCGCTACTGCGGGGATTGCCATAGGAAGACGAGCGACGACCACCATGTCCGCCTTGTTTGGGCGGTGCGGTCGGCGCAAGCGTGGCGGGAAACGGGTGTTCGGTTTCTACCGGAATTTTTTTGCCGATCAGCCGTTCGATGCTTTTCAAATAATCGTGCTCTTCTTCATCGCAGAACGAGAACGCCATGCCGCTTTGTCCGGCGCGACCGGTGCGGCCGATGCGATGCACGTAAGTTTCCGGTTCATTAGGCAGATCGTAGTTGATAACGTGCGACAGCTCCGTCACATCGATGCCGCGCGCCGCGATATCAGTTGCCACCAAGACACGTATTTTGCGGTTTTTAAATTCCCGCAGCGCCTGCTGACGCGCGCTCTGGGATTTGTTTCCGTGAATGGCTTTGGAGGGAATGCCCGCCTTTTCGAGATGTTCCACAATCTTGTTCGCACCGTGTTTGGTGCGGGAAAAAACCAGTACGGATTCCATGTCGGCGGTTTTCAGCAGGTGCACCAACAGGTGCTGCTTATTTTTCTTATCTAAAAAGAACAATTTCTGTTCTACGGTTTCGGCAGTGGAAGACACGGGAGCGACAGCTACCCGTGCGGGGTCCTTTAAAAGTTTGTCTGCCAATCTCTTGATATCGGGCGGCATGGTGGCGGAAAACAGTAAAGTCTGCCGGTTTTGCGGTAATTTCTCCACCACTTTGTGGACATCGTTGATGAAGCCCATATCCAGCATCCGGTCGGCTTCATCCAGCACAAAGTAGGAAACATGTGAAAGGTCAACATGCCGCTGGTTCATCAGATCAAGCAAACGGCCCGGCGTGGCAATGAGGATGTCCACACCCTCCCGCAGTTTGCTCACCTGCGGGATCTGTGAGACACCGCCGAAGATCACGGTATTTCGCAGGTGCAGAAAACGGCCGTACAGATCAAAGCTTTCTTTAATCTGGATGGCCAGCTCCCGCGTGGGGGAAAGCACCAGCGCACGAATGTGCCGCGGTACAACCGGATGGTCGTGGTTCTGGCAGAGCTGATCAAGAATAGGCACGGCAAACGCGGCGGTTTTTCCGGTGCCGGTCTGCGCAGTACCCAGTAAATCCCGGCTTTCGAGGATATACGGGATGGATTGCTCTTGAATGGGGGTTGGCTGTTCATATCCGGCGGCGACAAGGGCTTTCAAAATATTGGGATCGAGTTGAAGCTGCGAAAATTGCATATAGTTCTCCTTGGGTTTAAATCGCTATCCGACTCCCTGTGCGCATGAATGCGAGATCGGATCGCCCGTATCTTTTGTATTGCTCGATCATATTGATAAGCGCCGCGCGCGGCACAGAACGGCAACCGCAGCCAATCCACCAGACAGCGCACACCTGTTCGCCGTCCGGTGGATTCCAAAAATAAACGATGCGGACGAAGATGTGAAACATCGCGTCCGCCGCAATCAAACATTTCTATTTTACCACGTTTCCGCCCTTATGGATAGGTTGTTTTTACATTCTTTGCTGCACATCAACAACTTTGCATGATTTCACTGTTTTGGCATATTGTTCAGTGATTGGCATGTGCCGTTTGCATATTGACTTTGTCGGTACGTTGTTTTGAAAAGGAATTGCAGATGCTTTGCAGAAAGCAAGCGCCATGTTATACTATATATAGATGAGATAAAACGTGTCGAAATGTCCTGTGCGGGAGCACATTACTGCTTTCAGACGTTGGCTTGTCTTCATACGGTTTTTAGGAGGAATGGGGTTGTTTAAAAATAATAAGCAGGCAGTGCTGACGGCTCGTGTGCTATTTGTGCTATTGGGCGCTGCCTTATATTCCGTGGGTCTGGAAATTTTTCTTGTGCCCAACAATGTGATTGATGGCGGTGTTATGGGTGTGGCGATCATTGCGAGCCACCTTAGCAATCTTCCGCTTGGGATTTTTACCTTTTTACTGAATGTACCATTTTTTGTAATCGGATATAAGCAAATCGGTAAAAGCTTTACACTGACGACGCTGTTTGGAGTCTTGGCTGTGTCACTTGGCGTTTCACTGTTGCATCCGGTGCCAAGTTTGACCCATCAACCGCTTCTGGCCTGCGTGTTTGGCGGTGTAATCGTCGGCGTGGGCGTCGGATTGATTATCCGCAACGGGGGATCGCTGGATGGCTCGGAGATCATCGCCATCATTATGGATAAGAAGGTCGGTTTTTCTGTCGGCGAGATCGTTATGTTTTTTAACCTGTTTATTCTTTCCAGTGCCGGATTTGTCTTCGGTTGGGATCGCGCCATGTATTCCTTAATTGCATATTTCATTGCGTTTAAGGCCATTGATGTAGTGGTGGAGGGCGTCGATGAATCCCGTGCGGTCATGGTGATTTCCGACCGGTATGAGGATATTTCAGATGCAATCCGCGACCGTCTCGGACGGGGCGGTACATTGCTGAATGCACGGGGCGGCTACTTGAAAAATGACGCAACCGTGCTGTATGTGGTGGTTTCCCGTCTGGAGATTGCCAAACTGAAATCGATTGTGCTGGATTTTGACGAGAACGCATTGGTCACCATTGGCAGTGTGGAAGTAGC
>NZ_JBDNLG010000080.1:0-14223 GCF_047718355.1 Ethanoligenens sp. | reverse complement strand
GGGTGGTAAAACGTTATAAACTTTTTAGGCGCAAACGGGCGTTATAAAAGTAATGCATGTTTTTTTCCGGCGTTTTCCCGCTTACTGCCCTCATGCATGATTTATCTCAGCAACTACGCGCGAATAAATTTATTGATAAACAATAAATATTTATTGACAATTGATAAACAAGTCGGGTATAATACTTTCAGGGGAAAACAGACAACAAACAGGAGGAATCCCGATGAAACTGACCCATATACGCAGACTGGCAGCAGCGCTTACAGTTGTAGTGATTTTTTTGATTGTTTGCGATGTGCTGATTACGGCATCCGCGTCCTGGTGGCTCAAAAGCGTGTACGCCGGGAGCCTGGGCGAACTCAAAGTCATGCTGGGCTACCATTATAATCCCGCGGGCATGATTTATCCGCTCATGCTGGCGTTTTTTATCATCAGCGGCCTGCTATGCTTGGGGATACTCATCGCGGCACTGCACATCCTGCGGCGAATACGGAACAGCAAACCCTTTTGCCTGCCTAACGCGCGCAGTATGCAACATGCAGCATATTGCGGGTTTGGCCTTTGCATCGTGTTTCTTTCCAAACTGTTCTTTTCCCCATCCATCCTTACATTCGTGTGCGCCGGTATCTTCCTGCTGTTCGGCTTGTTTTTGATCGTATTGGCCGCACTGCTGCATCAGGCAGTAGAGCTGAAAGATGAAAACGAATTGACTATTTGAAACGGAGGTGAGGGTATTGCCCATCCTTGTCAATCTAGACGTCATGCTAGCAAAACGCAAAATGAGCCTGTCCGACTTGGCCGCACGGGTGGACATCACCCTTGCCAACCTATCCATCCTCAAGACCGGCAAGGCCAAAGCCATCCGGTTTTCTACCCTTGCCGCCATCTGCGACGCGCTGGATTGCCAACCCGGTGACTTGCTGCTTTACTCCAAAAAGGATTGACCCCCCTCTCCTCCGCAAGCGGCTCTTCTGTTGCTGTTTTCACCGTCCTTTACATGCTTTATCTGGAATATATTTAAATTTATAAAAAATTTTACCGTTAGAAAGGGATGTTTATGGATAATACAGCCACGCTCCCCACTGCGCCTGCTGTGGAAAAACGTGACATACGGTTTGTGTTGCTTACATTTGTGCTTTGCTATGCGGGATGTGAGTGGATGCTATTTGGAGGATGGGGTGCTGCCGTCCCTCTTTTTGCTCTGTTATTCTACGGGGCAGCCGCAGCATGGCTCCGCCCATCTGCGCAAAGGCTCCTCAATCGGCAAAGCATCCCGCTGCTTCTGGCCGTCATGGCACTCTGTATCTTCTGCGTCGCTTACGATAACAGCAACCTGCGTGCGTTCAATCTCTGTGCGCTATGGGGGCTGAGCCTTCTCAGCCTGTCGGCTATGGCGGGTACCGGACACCGTCCCGTCTGGTGGATGGGTACCGGGTTGGACATTTTGGGTCAAACATTCATCTACCCGTTCAAATATATCACTCGCGCTTGTGTCACATTGGTCAGTGCTGCAAAAGACGCAAAGCATGGCCGTGCGGCGGCACGTATCCTACTCACACTGGTCATCATCAGCCCGCTACTGGCTCTGGCAATCCTACTGCTCACACACGCGGATGCAAATTTTGGCTGGCTGCTCGCACGCATTGGACAGCTTTTCAGCGACCGATTCTATCAAATCATCTCCAAGCTTTTACTGGCAGCATTATTTACTTCCCCACTGTTCAGCCTGCTTTTTGCCGTCAAATATGAAAAGCAGCCGCTGACCCTGCGCATCAATTCCACGCCTCGCGGTGTGTTGGACGGCCTGACTGTCAGCGTGGCACTTTGGGCATTTTCCATTCTCTACCTGCTGTACATGCTGGTACAGGGCAGCTATCTGTTTTCTGCTTTCCGGCAGGCTTTGCCCGAAGGATTCACCTACGCCTCTTATGCGCGGCGCGGTTTTTTTGAGTTGCTCGGCATCTGCCTGCTCAATTTTGTCTTATTGTTTTTTACACTGCTTCTCACAAAGAAGCAGGCGAAAAAACTGCCGCGCGGTGCAAACGCGGCGGTCTGGATCTTTTCCTTGTTGACATTGCTGCTCATTGCCACAGCAGGCTCCAAAATGGCACTGTACGTGCGGCAATTTGGATTGACACCGCTGCGTGTCTACACATTCTGGTGCATGGCGGCAATCGGGTTGGCAGTGGTGTGTATATTGATTAAACTGGCCATGCCTACCTTTGCCTTTTTCCGCTTCGCTTGTGTGGGTGTGCTGCTCTGGTATCTGCTATTAAACGTTGCCGATGTGGACGCGCGCGTCGCAGATTACAATATTGCGCGTTACCGCGCCACCGGCGGCGATCTGGATACCGGACTGCTCTTTACACTTTCCGACAGCGCGGTGCCCGCCATCGTCACGCTGAAGGATGACCCGATCTACGGGGAAAAGATACGTGCCGCGCTGTCGTTTCGAGAAACACGCCAAACCAATTGGCAAAACTGGACACTCTCAAAAGCCATTGCAGACACATCCCTCCAAAGAATTGGATTCTAATTAAAAAGAGCCGCACAGGTCACATCTGCGACCTGTGCGGCTCTTTTACATTTCTTATGTACTCGCTCAGTCTATCTGCTTTGGTATAGGCGAACCGTTTTGCAGCGATGCAGGCACATCCAGCAAGCGCTGATTGGACGAGCCCTTATAGAGCAAATTGTAGCTGCGTTTGTCCTGCTCAAAGCGCCCGTCCACCAGCACATCCAGCGAACGGAGTAGATGCATTACATCCGGTTCACTTGGCACGCGCGCCATCAGTTCCTCCCACGTATATCCTGTGTACACCCAGACGGAATACCCTGCCTGTTTGGCTTGGGCAGCCAAATCGGCCATGGCGGCACATTGGCAGAAAGGTTCCCCGCCGCTCAACGTCAGCCCCGCAAGCAATGGGTTCTCCTGCATTGACGCCACCACCTTTTCAGGCAGTGTGTCGTTTCCACCCGTAAACGGCCATGTCTGTGCGTTCTGGCAGCCCACACAGTGATGTGGACAGCCTTGTGCAAACACCACAAACCGGATACCCGGCCCATCCACAATAGATTCGCGGATAACGCCCGCCAATTGGAGCGGCGTACTCAAAGCGTCTCCATCTGCCGTACTTTTTCATTGCAGTCAAGGTGCTTGACGCGGTCATGCTCCTCCGCACGTTTGGCATTGTTGAAACGGTCAAGCGTACCGACCAGATATCCTGTGATACGCCGAATGCGCTCGAATGGATGGTCTGCATCCTCTGCACGGCCGCATTTAGGGCAATGGTCGTCAATGATACCGGTGAACCCGCAGACCGGGTCGCGGTCAACCGGATGATTGATGGCGCCGTATCCAATGTTGCTTTCTTTCATACAACGCACCACTGCCTCGAACGCATCAAGGTTTTTGGTGGGGTCTCCATCCAATTCCACATAAGTTATGTGCCCGCCGTTGGTCAGTTCATGATACGGACCCTCCAATTGGATTTTGCGGAACGCACTGATTGGATAATACACCGGCACATGAAACGAGTTGGTGTAATAATCACGGTCGGTCACACCCTCGATCACACCGAAACGCTCTTTATCTATCCGCACAAAACGACCGGACAGGCCTTCCGCCGGGGTGGCAATCAGCGAAAAATTCAAGTCATAACGCAAGGTGGCATCGTCCATCCGCTTGCGCATATGTCTAACAATTTCCAACCCCAAATTCTGCGCACGTTCCGACTCGCCATGGTGCTCACCGATCAGCGCCTTGAGGCACTCCGCCAGCCCGATAAAGCCAAGCGTCAGCGTCCCATGCTTGAGCACCTCACGCACTTCGTCGTCCGGCCCCAGTTTCTCAGAACCCAGCCAGATGCCCTGCCCCATTAAAAACGGGAAGTTGCGCACCTTTTTCTTGCCCTGAATCTCGAAACGCTCAAGCAACTGGTCGATTACAAGGTCGATTTTGCGGTCAAGCTCTTCAAAAAATGCTTCCACATCGCCGTGGCTGCGGATGGCAATGCGTGGGAGGTTGACAGATGTAAAACTCAAGTTGCCGCGGCTGTTGATGATCTCGTGCGTGGGGTCGACATGATTGCCACCCACGCGTGTACGACAGCCCATATAGGCCATCTCGGTCTCCGGATGTCCTTCCTTGTAATATTGCAGGTTATACGGCGCATCAATAAACGAAAAATTCGGAAACATCCGTTTAGCGCTCACCCGGCAGGAAAGCCGGAATAAGTCATAATTGGGGTCACCTGGATTGTAACTGATGCCCTCTTTTACACGGAAGATTTGGATGGGAAAAATAGGTGTTTCTCCATTGCCCAGCCCGGCTTCGGTGGCAAGCAACACATTCTTCATTGCCATGCGCCCCTCGGGCGTAGTATCCATTCCATAATTAATAGAGGAAAATGGAATTTGTGCGCCCGCACGGCTGTGCATGGTGTTGAGGTTATGTATAAATGCTTCCATTGCCTGGAAAGTTGCGCGGTCGGTCTCCGAAACCGCGTTCTTTAAAGCAAATTCCTGTGCGCGTGCTACCACGTCTTCCGCATAGGTCTTGTGCAGTAATTCCGCTTCTCGCGCCTGATAGGCGTTGCCGTTAGAAAGAATGGGCAAAATACCCTGTTCCGCCAGCAGCGCGGTCACAGCCGCCACAGGTTTTGCGGCATTCTCATCCCCTGCCAACAACTCCAGCGCACGCACCATGTTCTGCCGATACCGCCGCGCATAGGTCTTGCGCACACCAATAGCCATGGCATAATCGAAATTGGGGATGCTCTGCCCACCGTGCTGGTCGTTCTGATTGGACTGAATGGCAATACAGGCCAAAGCTGCATAGCTATTGACGTCGTTCGGCTCGCGTAGGAACCCATGACCGGTGCAGAAGCCTTTCTCAAACAATTTGACCAGATCGATCTGACAGCAAGTGGTGGTCAGCGTGAGAAAATCGAGGTCGTGGATGTGGATATCTCCCTCACGATGTGCCTTCGCATGTTCAGGCTTGAGTACAAACATGTCGTAAAACTGTTTTGCGCCCTCGGAACCATATTTGAGCATGGTACCCATTGCGGTGTCACCATCGATATTTGCATTCTCGCGCTTAAGGTCATTATCAAGCGAGGATTTGAACGTCAGCTCCTCGTAAATTTTCATCAGTTTAGTGTTCATCTCCCGCACACGGGTGCGATTCGCCCGGTACAGAATATAGGCTTTGGCGGTACGGGCATGTCCGGTTTCAATCAGCACATGCTCCACAACATCTTGTATACCCTCCACCGTGGGGATGTCGCCGTTCTCTCCAAGCTGGGCCTCCGTGGCGACCTTTCCGGCAAGGTCGAGTGCAGTCTCGTAATCGTTGCCACCGGCGGCTCGAGCAGCTCTGTAGATGGCGTTCGCAATCTTCTCCATATTGAACGGAACTTCGCGCCCATCCCTTTTTTTAATTCGGGTTATCATCCGTGTCTCTCCTTTTATACTATATATAGTATGTCTTGTTTTTTCATATCCATTATGATGTGCTTTTTATTATACCCAACCGAACGATAATTTGCAAGGGCAAAAAGAATATTTTTACAACCATTTCAAAAAAACTTCTTTGCACCGCTTCTGTGCGAACAATAAAGAATGTGGTATACTGTATTGAACGATTCGTTGCTTGCGTTTGGGAGCGGGAAATTTTGCAAAATACCGCTGAACAAACAAATGGCACAGATAGAAAGGGACGGTCAAATTGAATCAATCCGAGCAGGCAAAACAGGATTTTATCACCTTTATGGTGCGGGCGGGCGTCCTCACGTTTGGGGATTTTGTTACTAAAAGCGGCCGGCAAACGCCTTATTTTGTCAACACAGGCAATTACGGAACCGGCGCGCAGGCCGCTAAACTTGGCGAAACCTATGCGCGCTGCATTCATGAGCGCATCGGCAGTGTGAACGTGCTGTTCGGTCCGGCATATAAAGGAATCCCCCTCGCCACTGCCACGGCAGTCGCCTTGCATACGCAGTATGGTGAAGACGTGGGCTACTGTTTTAACCGCAAGGAAGCCAAAGACCACGGCGAGGGCGGCAACATGGTGGGCTGCAAGCTGAAAGACGGTGACCGCGTGGTTATCACAGAAGATGTGGTTACAGCAGGCACTTCGGTGCGCGAGACCCTGCCGTTGCTGCAAAAAGCCGCACACATCACCATTGCGGGTCTGATTGTTTCTGTCGACCGCATGGAAAAAGGCGTACATGGCAAAACCGCCATTCAGGAATTATATGAGGATTTTGGTATCCAAACATACCCCCTCGTCACGGTACGGGAGATTCTTTCCGCCCTTTACAATATAGAGATTGACGGCAAGATCGTCATTGATGACGCAATGAAAACGCGTATGGAAAACTACATGGAACAATACTGTTCGGAAAAATAAGCGGTTCGGTGCCGATTGCACCCATCGTGATGGTAAAACGCTTATCTGTCGATATAGAAAGGGAAAAGGCCCCTGCGGTCTTTTCCCTTTCTATATCGACCCGGCGGACATCACGCCGGTTTTCGAATAAAGCATAACAAATGCATTTTTAAAAATGGCAGAGTGCCCAAAATAAAATACGGAAAATTGACATGACGTGTGACAGCTTGCCCGATAAACGGGAAAAGCGTTACCCTCTCCACTTGAAACGTTCCTTGCGGAAACAACATCTTTATTCTTTTGAGCGGGATTGCACGCACATCCGGGTTATATGGATTGCCATGCAGAATATCAAACCAAATAATGTATCCGCCGGGGTTCAGCTGGCTCCACATCCGGCGAGCGAGTTTTTCCTGCATTGCATCTTCCAAAATAGAGGTAAAAACCGTCGATTGCAAAATCAAATCAAACGACTCTTTCTCAAGTTCCTGTGCAGATGCATCGCCGCAGAACAACTGCACCTTGTCCGGCAGCCGTTTGCGAGCCACAGCAATGCGATTTTCTAACAAATCGTTTCCCATCATGTTTTCCGGCTGTGCGCCAAGCCTCAAAAAATCCAGCAAATTGGAGCCGGTGCCACAGCCAACCTCTAATATTTTCTTGTTTCTCAACGGAACCAGATCATTCTTTCGCAGCAGCTTGACCATTCTCCGTTCTTTTTCCTGCACCCCAAGCAAAATGTGCGGGTTGGTCAATAGGTATTTATCCGCAGGCACCACTTGCCCCCGGTGCGCGTATCGTTCTTTAATGCGATCCAATTCCTCTTGCATAAAATCCCCCAATACTGTCATCTTCGTCAGAAATCACGCGATTGTCATCTGGCTGCTCCACAATCCGGCATACAGGCCATTTTTCTTCAGTAATTCCTCATGAATGCCCTGCTCAGCGATGCGACCGCCTGATACCACTAAAATGATATCCGCATCGCGGATGGTCGACAAACGGTGTGCAATTAAAAAGCAAGTGCGCCCGCGCATCAACCGCACCATCGCCTGCTGAATACGTTTTTCGGTACGGGTATCCACATTGGAAGTTGCTTCGTCAAGGATAAGCACCGGCGGGTCGGCCAGCACCGCACGTGCAATGGTAAGCAACTGGCGCTGCCCCTGACTGAGCGACTGCTCACCGATTACGGTATCATATCCCCGCTCCATTTGCATGATAAAACTGTCGGCACCGGCCATTTCCGCCGCCGCGCGTACCTGTTCGTCCGTTGCATCCGGGCGGCCATACCGGATATTTTCAGCAATGGTGCCGGGCATCAGGCTGGTGTCCTGCAAGACAATACCAAATGCCGTTCGCAGGCTGGCGCGCGTGTATTGCCGCACATCCACCCCATCAAACAGGATGCGCCCGTCTGTCACATCATAAAACCGATTGAGCAGACTGATGATGGTCGTCTTGCCCGCACCCGTGGGGCCGACCAGCGCCACCACACTGCCCGCCTCCGCACGGAAATTAACGTGGGAAAGCACCGGCACATCCGGTCGGTAACCAAACGAAACATCCTCGAACGCGATCTCACCGCGCGGATGCGCCAGTACTTTGGCATCGGGCGCGTCCGGCGGCTCGGATGGCGTATCCAGCACCTCAAAAATACGTTCCGCCCCCGCGACCGCCGTCTGAAGCGAGTTGTAGGTACTGGCCACGTCGTTCAACGGGCGGGTAAACTGGCGGGAATAGCTCAAAAAGCTGGTAATGATCCCCACAGTCACCATACCACGCACCGCCAGCACACCGCCGACGCCTGCCACAGCAGCAAATCCCAGATTGCCAATGACATTCATGATCGGCATCATGTAGCCCGACCAGATCTGTGCTTGAATAGATACATCCAACAGTGCCTGATTGGCTGTGTTGAACTCCTCCACCACCTGTTTTTCGCGACCGAATGCCTTGACCACCGACAATCCGGAAATGCTCTCCTCCACATGGCCACCCAATCGCCCCAGCGCCGCCTGTTGTGCTGCAAACAGCTTGGCAGTATGTGTGGTGACCATTTTCGACAGCAGGAACACCAGCGGCACCGTAATGAGCGCTGCCACAGTAAGCGGGATGTTCAGCGCCAGCATCAGCCCGAACGCCCCCACGATACCGATGATATCAGCAAGCAGCGATACCGTAGACTGCGCAATGGTCGTGCTGATATTGTCAACATCATTGGTAAAGCGGGACATCAGGTCGCCATGCGTGTGCACATCGAAAAAGGCGATCGGCAGCTTCTGCACGCGGTCGAACAAGGCGCTGCGCAAACGCCCCACAATGCGCTGGGAAGCGTCGGCCATCAGGCGGTTTTCCAACACGGTCAGTACCCAGTCGCCCGCAAACACAGCCACCAACAGGCCAATGACCGCAAATAACGGCGAAAACGCGACGTGGCCACGCCCACCGGCCATATAATCGACCGCGCGTCCTTCCAGATAAGGCACTGCCAGCATCAACGCGGCATCTACCAGTACAAAGACCAAAATAATCGCCAGCACATGCATTTCCCGTGAAAAGTATCCTAACAAACGCAAAACTGTTTTTCCAAAATTTTTAGGTTTTTCCACCGGCGCGCCGTTTCTGGGCCGCCGGCCGGCACGGAAAGACGGCATATAGTCGGCTTTGACCTGCTCTTTCGCCACTCACTCCACCACCTTTCCGAACTGCGACGCAAAGATATCCTGATAGACTGCGCAAGTCTCCAGCAACTTTGTATGTGTACCGCTGCCGACGATCCTGCCGTTATCCATAACCAGGATATGATCCGCATCCATCACCGAGGTGATACGTTGGGCGATGACAATGCAAAGCAGTGAACGGGAGAACGTACGCAGCCCCGCACGAATCTTTCGCTCGGTCACCGCATCCACTGCACTGGTGCAGTCATCCAGCACCAGGATGTCCGGGCGGCGCACCAGCGCTCGTGCAATGGCGAGCCGCTGTTTCTGCCCACCCGAAAGGTTGACTCCTCCCTGCCCCAGCATCGTGTCATATCCTTCTGGAAGCGACTTGATAAAATCATGAGCCTGTGCGAGTTTTGCCGCCGTTTCGATTTCTTCGCGCGTTGCACACGCGTCACCCCATCGCAGATTTTCCAGAATGGTGCCCGTAAAAAGCGTGCTTTTCTGCGGCACCATGGCGATGCGCTTGCGCAGCGCCGCTACATCTGTTTTGCGGACATCCACGCCGAAGATTTCTACCGCACCGTCCGATGGGTCATAAAAGCGGGGAATCAAATTCACCATGCTGGTTTTCCCCGCCCCTGTGGAACCAATCACGCCCACCGTCTGCCCCGCCATGCAGGCAAACGAAAGATCATGCAAAACCGGTTCGCCGCCGTCATGATAGGAAAAAGTCACATGAGAGAAATGTACCTGTCCCTCTTTGCCCAGCGGGCTTGGATGAACCGCAGTACGCAGCGTATCCTGCGCACCCATCACATCCCCGACGCGCTCCGCCGATGCACGTGCCCGCACAAACATGGTAAACACCATAAAGATGGTCATGAGCGCAAAAGAAATCTGCGTCATATAATTGATAAACGCCATCACCTTGCCCACCGCAAGCGAGCCGGCATTGATCCGCCACCCACCCATGTAAAGCACCGCAACGATCCCCACGTTCACCACCATCATCACCGATGGGCCGAACATGGCCATGGTGCGCATGGCGCGTGCCTGCGCGTCACACAGGCCGTCATTCTGCCGTGCAAAGCGTTCGCTTTCATAATCAAAGCGATGGAATGCTTTAACCACCCGCACACCTCCCAGATAGGTGCGCATGACACTGTTTAGGCTGTCTACCGCACCCTGCACCCGTGCAAACAGCGGATAGCCTTTTCGCATTCCAAACACAACGATGACCACCACGCAGGGAATCACCAGCGCCAACACCACGGAAGCCTGCGGGTCAAGCAAACTGGCCATGATGATGCCGCCAATGCAAAGGATAGGGGCTTTTATGAAAATACGCATCATCCCGTTTGCGAAGTTTTGCAGTTGGGTCACGTCGTTGGTCAGCCGGGTGACCAGCGAAGCGGTGTCGAACCGCGCCGCTGTTTCATAGGACATGGATTGGATTTTTGTATACAAATCGGAACGCAGATCACCGCCAAAGCGCTGCGACACGCGACTTGAAAGATTATTGCGCACCACTGCGCCCACCGCGCCGAGTGCAGTCACTCCCAGCATGACACCGCCCATATGCAGCACAAACGACATGTTTCGGGTGCGGATGCCCACATCCACGATGCGTGACATGATGGCAGGCTGAAACAGGTCGCACACTGCTTCTAATGTCAGAAAGCAAAGACTGATTACAAAGAGCCGTCCATACCGGTCAATGTATTTTTTTAGGTATGACACACGCCACCGCCCCTTTTGGTTAAAATCGACACCCCCATCATACCACAAAAATTAAGTGAACGGTCAACTTTTTTGTGAAGCGCTTTGACCCAGTGGATACATTATTTTATTAGAAGAGGCCACCCATATGGGTGACCTCTTCTAATAAAATAATGCATATGCCATGTTCTTCTACAAATTATTCAATGACGACTTTTGTCCCACGCGGGATATTGTCATAAATCCATTTGGAGTCGTCCATGGAAAGATGGATACAGCCGTGTGAAGATGGTTCGCCAAGTTCGGCAACCTGTTCGGGAACGATATTGCGGCTAGCGTCAAACGGGACACTGTGGAACAAGTAGCTGCCATTAAAACGAACCCAATTATACGCGCCCTCTTGATATTTGGGGTTATAGAAAGATTCTCCCCTGTCTTTAACCGTATAGGTACCAGTGGGCGTGTCGTTACCCGCTGAGCCGCTGGAACAGACAAATGCCTCTACCACGCGGTTTTGGGCATCATACACCACGACATTCTGCGTGGAAAGCTGCACATGCACCCACAATGGTTTGACCGCGTCGGCCAGACTGACCTGCACAGTTGGCAGGTGTGACGCCGCAATTTGTGTCGGCGTAAGCGCCTGAGAAGAAGCGGATACATGGCTTGCCGCCGTTTTGGACGAGGTGGATTTTGTTTTACTCACAGAAGCTACCTGTGCACCTTGCGACAAAGGCGTATGTGCGGAAACCGTATAAACAGCCGCCGCCGCACAGACGACCACTGCCACAACGACAGCGACGCCGACCGGACGCAGACGTCGTTTCTTCGGTTTATGGTCGAACAACTGGGAATTTCTCAAGCTATGACCTCCTGATCGGTGAATGTCTAACGGTGAAGACATCGTGCTACGGCACCTAATATAGGTACTTGTTGCGTTAAATGATGTGCAAAGTGCGGTCATTCCAGTTGCAACTACGTCGGCATCTTTTCCTGCTTTTCATTGCCGATGTAATAACCTTGCCACACGCCGCTTTATTGGGCGACTCCTGCACAGAGTTTAACTTTATTATACCCTATTATAACGCTCATGCAACCCAAATTCTCAAAAAGCACAAAGAAGTGGGAAATTGTAACCATGGCGGCAGCGGAGGGTGTGCAAATTTTAATTGACGGTGGAGAAAACAAAAAATCGGAAATGTCACATAGTCGTTGATACAATAGATAATCTGCTTGCAGTCGTGGTTCACACCACCAACATCTATGATACGAAATCAGGGATACGACCTACGAAAAAGGCTTTTAAATGGTACTACTCTTTCATTTATATACGCTTTTGCGCAGATAGTAGGCACAGGTTGAATACAGCCCCTATCTTGTTTCGAAAAATGTTTTAACCGGCGTTCATTTGTTGAAAACTGGCCGTATGGTTGAAAATTTGGGTGCAGCAACGCTGGGTTAGGCCATTTGGACACCACCCGAATACTGTCAATTTTCTGTTTTTCCAATACTACTCTTTTTTCAGCGCAAAAAGATGCGTTTGCAAGCGATCGGCATTACACTTTGCCCATAACTTGTTCAGGTTATAACTCAAGCATAACAGATACAGTTCCGTGGAGATGTTTGTTCGACCGCGTGTCAGAAAACGCTTGAACTTGCGGTCGTTTTTCAGCACACCGAAGGCTCCCTCCACCTGAATGGAACGATTAAGCCGAAGCTGGATACCGCGTTCCGTCATGATGTTTTTTGGGGATTGTTTGCTGAGCCGCAGCAGATCGATCGACACGCGCAGTTCTTTGGGCTTGCTCTCTTTTGCTTTGCAGCAGGATTCCCGGTGCGTGCAATCGACGCAACTTTCGCAACGGTAATACGCCATCGTCTGGAAGCGCCCTTGTTTGCCAAGTTGAGTACATTCACGCCGAAATTTCAGCTTTCTTCCCGCTGTGCAGATGTAGCAGCCTGCCTGCACATCATACTGCATATTTTCCCTGCGGCCAAGTTGCGATTTGAACTTTTTTTTGCGCTTCATAGTGGATGGGCTTGATGAAACTAATTTGACCATTCTCCTGAAGGAACAGGTAGTGATCCGTGCTCTCATAGCCTGCATCCGCTGTTATGTCGCGATAATTCATCCCATGCTGTCGCTGCAGATGCCGAAGGAAGGGCTGCAAGGTGCCGCTGTCCGTTCGATTAGAAAACACCGCCACGCCGGTGATGTATTCGCTGTTGACGGCAATCTGCACATTGTAGCCCGGTTTGAGCTGTCCATTGCGCATATGGTCTTCTTTCATATGCATAAAAGTGGTATCCGGGTCGGTTTTAAAATGCCGATTTTCTTCCCTGTGAAGAATAGGCGCGATACAGTTCCCTGTAATCCAGTTCCTCAAGCTGCGCGCTGGCCAGCCGCACCGGGTCATCCGTGGGTATTACGATTTCCTTGTCCATTGGGAGCGTCAACTGTTGAAGTTTCCGCTCATATTTGGTATGCTCTAAGCGTTTTAGGTTTTTTTTCACAACTAAATTCTAAAACAAAAAGCCAAGACGGCCAACACTTTTTTTCGTGTTGGCCGTCTTGACTTTTTTGTTGAGGTTGTTTTGCAACAGCCCCTTTTGCTTTGCCTCCCTGCGGTAAACCACCGGAGGAACAGTAAAGATATGAAGGGCAACAGCTAAACTCATACTCATCCAAAGCCCGACCTATCAAATCAAACCAAGGTTGGGGGCGGCCTGCCGTTCATCGACAGCCTTCTCCACGCCACTCTTTAGTGTACCAGTTTCTGCGGAGAGCCACAAGATTTAAATCCGCCGTTATTCTGAAACCAAAGTGGAACCGGCCGTTTTCATCCTAACGTCCAGCCCGTCCTGCTCGCTTGCCGAATCGCTGCGGGTGCCCGCGACGACAAGCAGGTCTTTTACATCGAACTCCAGCAGTTGGAACATCTGTTTGGTATAGTCGTAATAGGTCTGAAATTTTCCGGCGTCCGGGTTGCCCTGTGTAAACGCGAGAATCAGCTTTTTACCCGCATTTTCCTCTTTGAACCGCGGAGAAAACCGTGGGGAAATCTGCGCAGACAACCGATCGGTGAATGCTTTCGCCTGCGCGCTCATCTGCCCCATATAAAGCGGCGCACCAAGAACCAACGCATCGGCTTGTTTCAGCGCGGCATAAAGCTTCTGCATGTCATCGTTCAGCACGCAGCGGTCACTTTTCACGCAGCCCATGCAGGCCTGACATGGACGAATGTCCAGTTCGCCCGCGTACCAGACTTCGGTTGCGGCACCGTGTTCTTGGGCGCCCTCCAGTATTTTGTTCACCGTCCACGCCGTGTTGCCGTTTTTGCGCGGGCTGGCGATATATCCCATAACATTCATTCTGTATTTCTCCTATAAGTATGGTGAATAATTTTTCTTTGAAAACAATCATAGTATATGCTCACATGG